>JAJXZA010000101.1 GCA_021780285.1 Planctomycetota bacterium | reverse complement strand
TTCCTGACCGTATGCGACCGATTTGGGCGCATTTTTTACTCGGATGGCCGGCAACATCCGATTATTTACCTTTATTTCTATGGTTTTTACCCCGTGAACGGTTACGCCCCAGCTAACCGACCCAAATAACCCACAATCCGGCCATATCCCGCCAGCATTAACCACTGGCGGTTTTTTATAGCCATTACCAACCAGTACCGACCAAAGCCATGATTGCCTGCTTAATGTTTGGCGGCATCTTAGCCCAGTTCTGGATCAGCGAAAGCAGACAAGCAGCCTCTTTATCGTTTTTGGCAGTTGCAGCGCATTTTGCAGCGCTCAATTCTGAAATATGTGCTTTTGTTAGGGTTTTTGCATTATGTTCGAGTCCTTCAACGCCCAGTATCCCCATATGTACACTCTCGTATGTATCAGCATTACCCTGTAAATACTGTGCTTTTTGCATATTGTCATTCTCGGTGTGCGAGCCAATTCCCCCGTCGCCCCGTAAAAATCTCTGCGGCCCTCGGTCTTGAGCCATGAATGGCGAAATCTCCCGGCGCTGGCCGGGACAGGCCTCTGCGGTCAGGAACCGCCAATCAGGATACTTTCTACTATCTCCATCTACTCTCTCGCGGCCCGCAGGCCGCGCCGCCGACGGTGGACAACCTGTCGCTAAACATTTATTGCCGTATTTCGTTTTCGCCGACGCCGCTGCGCGGTAAGATGCCGCTCATGGATACTTCTGAAACTGATTCCGCTCCGGCAGTCGTAACGACCGGCCGCCCGCGCCCGCGTGATGGGATTGCCCCCGCCCGACACGAGCAGGAACTGATTCCGCCCTATGACCTGGGCGCCGAGATGGCGCTGCTTGGCTCCATGCTGATAGACCCGCAGGTGCTTGGGCCGGTGTTTCTGATTTTAGATTCGCCGGCGTGTTTTTTCAGTCATCAAAATGCGGTCATCTTTACGACCATTCGGGAAATGTTCGAAAAAAATCTGCCCGTCGAGCCGCGCAGCGTCATGGGCGTCCTGGACTCCAAAAAGCAGCTTGACGAAGCCGGCGGGTACGATCATCTCGCGGAACTCATCAACAGCGTGCCCAGCGGGGTAAACGCCGAATATTATGCGCGCGTGGTGCACGATAAATCGCTGCTGCGCCGGTTGATCAACGCCTGCAACCAAACCGTTAATGACTGCTACGAAAGCCCCGACGCGCCGGGCATTATTCTCGACCGGGGCGAAAAGCGCATTTTTGACATCGCCCAACTCAAAATCACGGGCAAGCCCGCGCCCCTGAGCGAAATACTCAACGAAACGTTTGAAATACTCGATCGCACCCGCGGCGAGCATTACAGCGGTATACCGACGGGTTTTGTGGAAATTGACAATCTGCTCAGCGGCATGCAGCGCGGCGAAATGATTGTGCTCGCGGCGCGGCCCAGCGTGGGCAAGACGGCGCTGGCCATGAACATTGTTGAACATGTAAGCGTAAATCTGGGAAAACCCTCGGCGGTGTTTTCACTGGAAATGTCGAAGCAACAGCTTGCCCAGCGGCTTTTGTGTTCGCGCAGCGGGGTAGACTCGCATTCGCTGAGGCGGGGCACGCTCTCACGCGAAGACCGCGACCGCCTGCACCTGGCGGTGGGCGAGCTGGACCGCGGCAGGGTATTTGTTGACGATTCCCCCGGCCTGACCGTGCTGGACCTGCGCACCAAATGCCGGCGGCTGTACATGCAGCATCAAATTGAATTCATCATGATTGACTACCTGCAGCTTATGGAGGCTCCACGCGAAGAGAGCCGCCAGCAGCAGATCAGCACCATCAGCCGCGGCATAAAGGCTCTGGCCCGCGAGCTTAACGTGCCGGTGCTGTGCCTGTCGCAGCTTAATCGCTCGTCTGAGCAGGATCAGCGGCGTCCGCGCACCAGCGACCTGCGCGAATCGGGCAGCATTGAACAGGACGCCGACGTGGTGATGCTGCTGCATCGTGAGGCGGTCATGCGCCGTGGCGACGCCCAATGGTTTGAAGAAAATCAGGACAAAGTCAACGAGGCCGAACTGATTGTGGCCAAACAGCGTAACGGCCCATGCGACACCGTGAAGCTGACCTTTGTGTCCGGCAGCACACGCTTTGAAACGTACAATCCCGGCTACTCGGCTGCGGCGATGTGAGACTCTATGCGATATGTCGGCGGGCGGTTTCTGCTGCTTTGGGCTGCCGGCTTACCCTTGTCGCAGGGGGCTATTCTTGGACAGGCTCCCGGATGCGCGGCGGGGGTGCAGGCCGTTGCCACAGCACCGAAGTTGTGGTCTCCGGCGGCAACCGGCATGCTTTCGCGGTGGGGAGCCGAGGTTCGCCCCGACCATGTCTGGACCCATTACCCCAGACCCCAATTGCGGCGCAACGAGTGGCAAAGTCTTAACGGGCTTTGGTAATATGCCATCGAGCCGAAAGCACATGGGCCACCGGCGCATTGGCAGGGGCATATTCTGGTTTCATTTGCGGCGCAGGCAAAGCTTTCAGGCGTGGGCTGCGGCGTTTCGCCGCAGCAGCGATTATGGTATCGAGTAGCCTTCCGCCCGCCGGTGCTCAAAGGCGGTGAACAGTTGCTGCTGCATTTTGGCGGGGCAAGGTGTTATGTGCTGCAATCTTGCCCGCGAGCGGTGTATACTGCCATCGGTAAAAAACTACCTCTTCCGGGCGCTAAGTTCAGAAAAAGCTGATGACGAATTAACCGCAGATTGCGCCGATGTTCGCAGATAACACCCGGGCCTGGTAACTAAATCACCCAGCATCCTGCGTTTCCTTCGAGAACTTTGGGGCCTTAGTGTCCAATCCCGTCGTCGTCGTCGCACACATGCATTAGAAGCGATAAGGTGCAGATCTTGCCCGCAAGCGGTATATGACCAATGAACAGAATTGCCAACAAAAGCGGGTACAAGTTCGTGTGGCAGATCACCACACAGACATTACGCCTGCACCGCAGCCTCACTGGCACGGGCCAGCGCCAGGCGATGTGCCTGGCTGTAATGGATGATCATGTTGTTCCAGTCGAAGTATTCGCTTAAGCGCTCCACGCGGTTGCGCAGTTCCACGCGGCCACGACGGTCTTTCAGGGCGAAGTTAAAAAGAATTTCGGTAAGCTGATGGGCCGATTGGTCCCACGACGCAGTGCGCCGATTCACCACAAACAAGCCGTTGTTGGCCGGGTCCGGAACATTCTTAAGTACATAGCTGCCAAAGCCCGCCAAATCGCTGGTAACCGCCGGCACGCCGCTGGCAAGGCACTCCATTGGTGTGTAGCCCCACGGCTCGTAGTAGCTTGGAAATACGCCCATGTGACAGCCGCGCACAAACTGGTCGTAATCAAGCCCGACCAACGGCGACGTTGCCGACAAAAAGTCCGGATGAAACACAACCTTCACCGGGTCGTCCTTGGCGTTAAAGAGCCGGCAGGCTCTAAGCTGCTGCAGCACGCTGTCGCGGGCGTCGTCCCACAGGTCGTGGGTGACGATGCTGGGTTGCTTCCAGGTGCGCCAGGCGTGAATGGCCCGCTTAAGCTGTACGGTGGCTTCATCGGGCAGAATTTCAGCCGGGTCGGGTATGCGGCCGGTGCTGGCCGCCGAAAGCAGGTTCTCGCCCATCTGGCCTGAAACCTTTTCGCAGACGAGCTTAAGTTCATCAAACATGGCCTGGCTTTTAAGCACATCAACATTGATGGACTTGTACGGCGCCCGCGTGACGATAAACGCCACAATAGTCACCGGAATATTGCCCGACTTGAGCCAGTAATTCAGCCGCGCCAGCGACTCTATAAACAAGTTGATGCCTTTGTTGTTGTATTCGTAGCGTCCGCTGATAAACAGGTACAGCGTGCGATCAAGGTCGAACGTATACGACGGAAAAAAGTGCCCCGCCACAAACGTATGAATGGCTTCTTTGTATTGCTTGTGCAGGTTTTGAAACTCGTGCAGCGCCGCGAACTTTTGAATGTTAAGCCCATTGGGCGTGATGAGGTCGGGCTTGCGCTGCAGCATTTTTTCGGCTTCGAGCGCAGTAACGTCCGACACGGTGGTGAAAACGTCGCAGCAGTGCGCGGCGCCGCGCTCAATGCAGTACCGCGGATAAATGCGGTAATGCCCCGCGGCATGGTCGGGGTTTATGTGGTCTATCTTGGCGTAAAAGTCGGCGTTGTCGGTGCACAAATAGCGCCCCAGAAGCGTGGCGTGCGTGGTAAACACCGTGGCCACGGGCAACTTCAAAAAGCGTATGCGCATGGCCCCGAGGCCCGCCATCCACTCATGAAAGTGCGCCAGAATCTGCCGCCGCCCGTTGGCCGCCCGGCACAGCTCCTGAAAAAACAGCCCGGTTAAAAAGCCGAAGGCCGTTACGTTGTTTACTTCCGAGTCTTCATCGGGGGCTTGAACGCCGTGGTCTTTCCAGAGCATGTATTTAAACTCGCCCAGGCGGTCGAACGCGGCATGATAGTCCAGCAGAATAACCTGCGGCCGCCCGCCAATGAGCCAATGGCCGTAATGCACGCGAATGCCCATGGCGCGTAGCTGTGCGATGGCTTCGGCGATGATGCCGGTGGGTTCGGCGGGTTCAAACTCAACGGCTGCGGTGTCGGCATTGTAGGGGCCGATGAGAAAGTACCGATTGCCCCATGCGGCCAGCATATTGGCAGCCTTGGACCGCATAACCGTATAAATGCCGCCAAGCTGCCAGCATACTTCCCATGCTGCTTCAAAAAGCAGCGGCTGGGAATTGTCGAGTGCGCCATCCGGCGCGGTCGGCGCCGCACTCGGAGCCGATGGTGCGCGTGCGGGCGGCGGTGGTGTGCGGCTGGGGTCAAACGGGCGAATCACCGGTCGCATCGGCGGCAAAAAAGGCTCCGCACCTTTGACTGTGGTTGGCCCGCCGGCAAACGTGCTACGGTCTGACACGATCTGACGACCGCCCGGCGACTCTGCAGGCTCCAACTTCGGCGGAAGAGTATTTATCGCGGCGGCCGTATCAGCCTTTACGCCAACTTGCCTGGCCGCAGCAGCGGGTTCAGCAGTCCGCACTGCATCTGATGAGGCTTGATCGCCTGCAACTGCCGGCACGGATTTGCCGGCATCGGTTGGATGAAACCCCGGCTGTGAACTCTTTCGGCTGCTGCGTTTTGTGTTTGCCATGATTGTCGCCTTCTCCTGCCGAGTTGTGTGCCGTCTGTAGCTGAAAGCTACTTCGATTATATTTTAGCCGGTTTTTATGACTTGTATACTATGGCAAACATGGCCCGCATCGGCCAAATGAACCGCGGGGTGTACCATCGGGCATAAACCCGATGGCTCGTTGTTTTGAAGCGCAAGTGTGGGGCTAAACCACATGGCTCATTACCATCATTCCTGCGTAAACCGCAGCACGCTGTGCACCTCGCAGGGCACGCTCGCCTTGCCATTAAGAAATGCCAGTTCGATCAGCGCCGCCACGCCGATAATCTCGCCGCCGAGCTGCCGCACAAGGTGGCAGCAGGCCTTGAGCGTGCCGCCGGTGGCCAACAGGTCGTCTACGATGAGGCAGCGTTGGTTGGTTCGGATGGCGTCCTTATGTATTTCGAGCGTATCGGTGCCGTATTCAAGATCATAAGTGAACGACAGCTTGGCAGCCGGCAGCTTGCGCGGTTTTCGTACCGGCACAAAACCGCAGGAAAGCGCCTGCGCCACCGCCGTGCCAAAAATAAACCCGCGCGACTCGGCTCCGATAACCAGTTCCACGCGTTTGCCGCGGAATGGGTTGGCCAGCAGTTCCACCGCCAGCGCCAGCCCGGCGGGGTCGGCAAGCAGCGGTGTAATGTCCTTAAAACCAATACCCGGCTTGGGAAAATCGGGTACGGTACGAATTAACTTTTCCAGTTGCAGCACAAAGCGGTCCTTTCAAGTCAAGCGAACATCAACGCGGCGGCATCATACGGGTGTGGCCATATTTTTTTGGCATCAAGCGGCCCGTGCCCGCATAGCCCACCATTGCTGATGCTGGTTACTCTCGCGCATCGCCAGCAGGGTCATCATGGCGGCGGCGTGGTCGGCATCCCATTTCATGCCTGGCCGCTT
>JAJXZA010000341.1 GCA_021780285.1 Planctomycetota bacterium | reverse complement strand
CAGATGGTCAGGAGTCGTTGGTCATGCGAATAAGTTCGCTAAGCGTGTGCGCCGCCGCCCCCTTGTCAATGGCGGCAGCCGCCTTTTTAATGCCTTCGCGCACACTGCGGGCTTTTTGCCCCACCCATAGAGCCGCACCGGCATTGAGTAAAATAATATCGCGGGCCGCGCCCTTTTTACCCGCCAGCACCTCGCGCACGATCTGGGCGGAAGCTCCGGGAGAATCCACGCGAAAACTTTCGCTTGATTGGGTTTTCAGCCCCACATCCTCGGGAACCAGCGCAAAACTACGCGACTCGGCGCCGTCAAAAAGCGACACATGTGTTTTTCCCGCCAGCGAAAGTTCGCACAGATTGCCTTCCACAGGGTCCACACCGCATACAACCATGGCGCGTGCTGCGCCCAATCGAACCAGTGCGGCGAGCACTTTTTCGGTCAGCGCGGGACGCGGTACGCCGGCCAACTGTTTCTTTGCCCCGGCGGGATTTGTGAGCGGCCCCATTAAATTAAAAATAGTGGCAAAGCCGAGAGAGGCCCGCACCGCAGCCACATGTTTCATAGACGGATGATGTCGCTGGGCAAAAGCAAAGCAAATGTTAATCTCATGCAGGCATCGCGTTTGAACTGCGGGCGGCGCCTCCACATTGACGCCCAAAACCGCCAGCACATCCGCCGAACCGCTGCGGCTGGTCACCGCGCGATTACCGTGCTTGGCCACAGGGACCCCGCAGGCTGCAGTAACAATGGCCGCGGTGGTTGAAATATTGAATACCCGCGAACCCGCCCCCCCGGCACCACAGGTGTCTATGACCTCATCCGGCGCTTCAACGGGTAATACAAACTGCCGCATCACGCGGGCCACGCCCACCAGTTCATCCACAGTTGGCTCGCGGTTGGCCAGTAAAGCCAGCAATGCGCCGATCTGTGCGGCATCAGCTTCGCCGGACATAATGGCCGAAATGGCCGACTGCATTTCATTCTCTGAAAGCGTTTGGCCCGCAACAAGGCTTTTAAGAATATTTTTCATCATTCATCTGGTCCGCTTCCGGATGATTTTGCCCACAACTCCGGCAGCGGCCAATCCAGTGCCCAGCAAACCCCTGCTAACCGCGTACAACACGAGCGCCCGCCCCCGGCAACGTGCCGAACATCGCCGGCTGCTTCTGATAGCGCTTAGGGTATTCAATGTGTAATAAATTGCTAAGAGGCTCAAACGCTTGCTGTTGCAGCAGCACCACAATGCAGCCGCCGAAGCCCCCACCCGTCATGCGTGCTCCGAAAACGCCATCCACCGACCGTGCAAGCTCCACCAATGTATCAAGTTCGGGACAGCTCACCTGGTAATCATCACGCAGGCTCACATGCGAAGCGTAAAGCAGCCGGCCGCAGGCTGCATAATCGCGGGCCTCAAGTGCCGCGGCAAAGTCCAGTGCCCGTTGATTTTCTCCAATTACGTGCCACGCGCGACGGTAAACCACGGAGTCCATGGCGGGCTTGGCCTGATCCAGCATCGGCATGGTCGCGTCGCGAAGCGCTTTGACGCCGGGCTGCTTTTGAGCCAGTGCGGCAACGGCAGTTTCGCATTGCTGCCGCCGCAGCTTGTATTCCCCACCCACCAATTCATGTTTGACATTGCTATTGACGACCGCTACGCGAACCGCAGGATCATTCAGAGGCACCTGCTTATAAGAGCGGTCGCGGCAGTCCAGCAACATGGCATGACCTTTTTGCGCCAAAGCCGAAATAAATTGATCCATGATGCCGCAGGGCATGCCGGGGTAATGATGTTCCGCCCATTGGCATGCCAGCGCCATGTCTACGCGGTCCATGGTGGCATGCGAGGCAGTAAGCAGAGCCAGGGCGGTCGCAACTTCGAACGAGGCGCTGGAGGACAAGCCGCCCCCCAACGGCACGTTGGTGGCGACCAGGGCATCTATGCCGGTCGTAATCAGCTTCCTTTGCCGCAAGGCCTCCGTCACGCCTCGAGCGTAGAGCGACCAGAGCGGCGGCCCCTTGCTGACCTCGTTAGAAAACGAAAACTCGGCTGGTTCGCCCGGTTGCGACGCACTTACCATGCGTACGAGTTGGTCTTTTCGGCGGCGAAACACGAGGGCCGTATCTCGTTCAATTGCCATCGGGAATACGAATCCATCGTTATAGTCGGTGTGTTCGCCAATAAGATTGACCCGCCCCGGAGCGCGAACTTCCAATAGATTGTCGGTCTCTCCGCCGAAGTGCTTCTTAAATTCATTATCAAGCTGGGCTGATTCCATGATAAACTCCTGAAGCTTCGCCACAAGTACGCCGCCGCATCGCAGCCGTGTGGAAAATGTATGCTAAAATTGAGGTTCCAACAACCTCGCGAGCTTAATCCGTTCGCAGTTGGGGCGGAGACTTACCAACTATTATTATTATGCTGCGCATTATTTCCATATTTCGACGCCTTCGGCAGATAGGAAAAGCTCAATCTTGAGTCTATGTGAGACAGAAGCCGTGCTTTCACGGGTAATGCTGCCGATTTGCCATTTGCCAACTTGGTCCCCAGCCATGTGTACGAATGTATGTTCAGATATTCAATGTGATAGTACAGACCTGTCCCGGCAGGCCGTTGTCGCTGGTGCGGATTGCTATGCTGACGAATGTAACCGAAGTTGTCATCCGGCCAAATAATGGTCACGTCACCAGGCGCCTTTAAGCCAGAGTTATAGACATCCAATGCCTCATTATAAGCAACATAACACTGCGCAACAGGGCCCCATCGCCGGGTTACATATCGCTTCAACAGTGCCCGCTGTATATGGATTATCTTTAACACCACTGACCGTTCCTGTGACAACAAACGAACGCCTTCCAATTGGCTGTCGTAAGGGCCTCGCATGCCAACGGGCTAGATTGCTTCATATTTTCCGCGAGATTTAACAGATTGCCTCAAAAACTTCAGAATATATTTTCTGTTGGTTAAACAGTTCCAGGGGTCATTCTTACGTTTGCCAGGTACGTTAAGAAATTATACCGGATTGGCCAGCATCGGCTCCACCTGCGAGGCTCCCATCACGATTAACCAACTGGGAAACCAACGTCTTTGCGGCCCAATGTTGAAAGCCCCAGTCTTCATCATTGATAAATAGTAAACGTCCGGCCAAGCACAGGTAACGGCGGCGTGCGGGTGCCGGGGCATGGCCTTGTCTGACCGAAGTTCATGATGGTTGGATCAATCGCAGTTCCATCGCACGAGCATCGTCGGCACAGGTTTAGGCACAGGCTGCCGCGTCGGCAATGCCACGCTCTGTTGAGGGGCCGACACGGCTGTATCGGGAAGCTGGTTTCCAGCGGTCGGGCAGCAATTCAGCCAAGCGGTCCCGCGGGTGCGTTGCGATGCGTGCAATCACATCGCGCAAGTAAGCCACCGGCTCTGTGCGATGCCGCTTGCACGAGTGAATGAGGCTCAGCAGTATCGCCGCCGTAGAACCTCCGCGGTCGCTGCCGAAGAAGAGCCAGTTTTTTCTTCCCACCGCCACCGGGCGCAGTGCGTTCTCGGCGGCATTGTTGTCAATGGCCAATCGGCCGTCTTGGGTGTAGCGTTGGAGCGCCTGCCATTGGTTGAGCAGATAAGCGATAGCTTCGCCCATCGGGCTTTTGGGTAAGATGACCTGTCCCTCCGGGGTGAGTCCCTGGCGGAGCCATTGTTCAAAGGTATGGAGAATGGGCTCCGCGAGTTGTTGCCGCAGCGCCGCACGCGCCGGAGCGTCGAGTTGCTCTTCCTGGGCCATGCGTTCCACCCGGTAAAGTTCCCGTATATAGCCCAAAGCCACAGCGCTGCCGCAAGGGCATGCGTCCCGGGCATCGTAAACTTTGCGGCGCGCATGACTCCAGCATCCTACTTCGATCACAGAGCCGCCGGCCTGTTGTGCATAAATGCAGTCGTAGCCGCCAAAGGCGTCCGCCTGCAGATACCCGCTCCATCCCTGCAGGAAGCTCATCGGGCCGGTTCGTGCACGGGTCGGCGTATAGTCAAATACATGGTAAGGGTGGTCGGGATCGCCCACATACACCCAGAGCCGCCCCAGGTGCTTGCCCGCCCGGCCCGGCTCCAGAACATCCACCGGGGTATCATCTGTATGCAGCACCGCCGATCCCAGCACGATTCCCCGCATGCACTCATACAGCGGGGTTAACGCCAGCGCCGTCTGGGCGGCCCAATCACAGAGAGTGGAACGCGATAACTCAATGCCGTGGCGTTCCAGGATGTGCTCCATGCGGTACATCGGCAGGTGATCGCCATATTTGCTTACCACCACATGGGCCAGAAGCCCCGGAGCCGCCAGACATTTGTCCAGGCCATCCGAGGGCTTCTCCGCCACGACGATCTGGGCTCCTTGGGCCGCCTGGTCGCAGGCCGGGCAGGCATATTTGATCCGCCGCGTTTGCAGCACCACCAGTTTCTGCGGAATATAGTCCAATTTTTCGGTGACATCTTCGCCGATGCGTTCCCGCAGGCGACCACAGCAGGAACACAGCTTCTCGGCGGCGGTGCAATCATGTTGAATGACTTGCCGCGGCAGGTCCGCCGGGATGATTTGCCGGCCATGGCGATGGCGATTGGCCGTCGGGGACGCATCATGCACTACCGCGTCCGGTGTCGCCGGCTCGACCTTAGGCTCGACCAACGATACGGTCGGCCGATTCATCGGCACAAGGGTATCGAGAATTTCCTTGAAGAGCGCCATGTCGTCGTCGTGCATCTTTTCACTGGAACGACCATAGAGCTTGCGGAGCAGCGTATCTATTTTATGCTGCAGCTTCTGGTTCACCGCGTCATGTTCCTTGAGTCGTTCGAGCAACTCCTGAATCATGGCATGGCAGGCTGCGATGTCGGCGGGCAGTTGCAGGGTTGCTGATGGCCGGGAAGATGAGGAAGCTAAAGCTGCCGCCGACGGGGCCGCATCGGCGTGGGTGGAAGCATCGGAATGTCTTTCTTGAATGTTCACTGATATACATACGTTAAACTCATGCTTTTGTTGCAACAAATTGCAAAAATAATTGCCGTTATATCTGCCATTCACCCTTTGTCATGCGTAGGGAATATCCGCGGTGCAGCATGCGATCGGCTGCCGCATGGCCGCGTTGCCGGCGCACCGGGGAATCCTGCCGCAAGCCGCCCAAGCGGGCGACTCAATGTCCTGCGGTCTTGGGCATGTGACCGCAACAGAGCGCGGGAGCATGGATGGATCATGCCCCCAAACCGGCGTTACCGGGCGGTGATGGTGGTGATGGTGATGGTGATGGTGGTGGTGGTGATGGTGATGGTGGTGTGTGCGCTGATATGCTTGCTGTCGTAGGCGGCCGCAGCGGAACGTAACGTTTGGCGCGTTTGATTCGCCGCAGATCAATGCCGTCCAGAAGCATCGCCAATTCGGAGGCGGTGATGCACAGTGAACCCTCCGGAACCCCGGATTGGCGGTTCGGCGCCGGCCAGCGGAAGGTCCCCGCTTCCAGACGTTTGTACCAGAGAGCCGGGCCATCCTTGTCCCAATAGAGTATCTTCATGCGATCCCGGCGGCGGCCAAGGAATAGGAACAAACTGCCATCCCAAAAGTCCCGCTGATGCACCTGCTGCGCCAGGGCGATCAGGCCGTCAAAGCCTTTACGCATATCGGTAGGCTCGGTGTACAGGTACAGCTTGACCCGCAGGGCGGCATCCAGGTCCGAAAGGCTCGGCAGTTTTAACATGGGTTTGCCTCCCGCGAGACTTGACCGCCGGAGCCGGTATCTCCGGTTGTACCGCCGATGCGAAGGCTCTCAAGAATGTACAGCACCTCCGCCAGGCATGCCGGCGCTGGGCGATCCGCCGCGAACTCAATGCTCCGATGCCCTGGCAGTCCAATACGCATCGTGGCCTTGCCGCCGACCGGAAGCATCGGGTCCATGTCGCAAGCTTCCTCTGCTGCTTTGCCTGCGTGAGCAGAACGCTCTGCTAAAGACCCCGTATTGCACACCTGTAACATCTTGTTTTCTTAGCAAGAATATTTCGCATGCATCAAGCAGCAAACTTGGCCACATCTGTGTCGCGCAGGCGCAGAGCC
>JAJXZA010000373.1 GCA_021780285.1 Planctomycetota bacterium | reverse complement strand
TGGCGTTAAAGCATAAGCCAAACGGTGGCGTGAGGAAGCAATGCTGCCGTGAAAGGCATTTGTTTTGGTCGCGCAGCGAAGACTCGCGACAATGAAAATGGACTTGCGTTTTTATAGTAATTTACATAGTCGCCGACGCGGTTGCCGCAGGCAGTTCCGCCGGCTCGCCGCGCTGATAGTGGCTGCGCGTAGCTCCATTTGGGGCAATGCTGCTCTTGAGGTCGCAGGCATGCGCTTCGGCCCCTAAGCCGAAGTCCGATTCCACCAATTGTTGAATCTCGTTCATTTCGTTCGGCGAAAGCAGGTCGCCATCGCAGGCGGCGGCAAATTCGCGCAAATCCGCTTCGGTCAGAATATTGGGTTGAGCGCTTACCATAGCCGGCCAGGTAAGCAGCCACTTAAGCGCTAACTGCCCCATGGTGCATTTGTGCCGCTGCTGAATGTGCCTGAGTTTCTCAACTTTTTTGAGGCCGTAAATAAGCCAGTTCCGGTCGCGGAACTTGCGATGATCGTCAAACTTTTGATCAGGCGTGTACATATCCTGCAGAATACCCGAACTATGCGGTACGCGGCTGATGATGCCGCCATGATTAATTTCAGCGGCAATTTCGCAAAACTCCCGTCCCGGGTGCTGCTCGAGCATGTTGAAAACGGTTTGAACGGTGGCAACCTTCCATTGTTGAAGCGCCAAAACGCCTTCTTCGCGCCAGCCGATGGCGGGGCCGAGCGCTACGCCCCAATGACGGATTTTGCCCTGGGCTTTGAGTTTTTCTAACGCGGCAGGCAGTTCGTCGGTCATGTGGCGAAGCTTAAGATTATGCGCCTGCCAGAGATCAATGTAATCGGTCTTGAGCCGACGAAGCGATTCTTCAAGGGCTTTGGCGATAAACGCGGGCGAAAAATCCTGGCGGCGTTCCATATGCGATCCGGGCGTGCCGGGGTCGCGGTAAAAATCGTAGCCAAATTTGGTTGACAGCACGATATTGCTGCGGCCTGCATAGGCGATGGTGTCTACCATAAGCTCTTCCGCGCGGCCGTTGTCGTAGGCGTCGGCCGTGTCAAAAAAGGTTACACCCAGATCGAATGCGAGATTCTGGAGGCGAACGCCCTCGGCGGCATCCTGCGGGCCTTTACCCCACATAAAGCTGCCATAAATAAAGTTGCCAAACGACAACTCCGACACTTTCAAGTTGGTTTGCGGAACTACACGGTATTTCATAATGGCCTCGCCAAAAAAAGCTGCGTTATCCTACGCCGTAACGCCAGCTAGGATGGTATCAGTTTTTGCCGCCCGCGTTAAGAGCTTCAGCGGCAATGGGTGTAATAGAAAAACCGAGGCGTTGGCGTTACGCTAACGGGCGGCATGGACATGGTTTGTTTTGTCGCCTTGTGCAAGGCGGCCCATGCCGCACAACCCGACAGCTCAGGTGATAAAAATGAATATAAACCCATCCGCCGGCAAGCCGCCCGAAGCCGCAAATCTGGTAGACATTCCGAAGCTCATCACGGCGTATTATGCTGATCGGCCGGATATATCCATCCCGGAGCAGCGTGTGGCCTTTGGCACCTCAGGCCATAGAGGCAGCTCGCTGGAGGCGGCATTTAATGAGTGGCATATTCTGGCGATCACGCAGGCCATATGTATGTATCGCGCTGCGAATAATATTTCTGGACCGCTGTTTATGGGAATGGATACGCATGCGCTATCTACCCCGGCTCACGCCACAGCGCTTGAGGTGCTCGCCGCCAATCATGTGCAGGTTATGATTGCCGACGCAGCTCTTGGTACGCCTTACACCCCGACACCGGTGGTGTCGCACGCAATTCTTAATCACAATCGCGGGCGTAAAACGGGCTTGGCGGATGGCATTATTATTACCCCGTCGCATAATCCACCGCGCGACGGCGGGTTTAAATACAATCCGCCGACTGGTGGGCCTGCGGATAGCACCGTCACCAACTGGATTCAAGCCAAGGCCAACGAAATACTTCAAGCCGGCCTGCAGGGCGTTAAGCGCATGCCTCTGCAACAAGCGCTGCGTGCCGCTACAACCCAACTGTACGATTATCGCGGCGGTTACATTGCGGAGCTTGAACAGGTCATTAATCTGGCGGCTGTATCTAACGCGAAATTGCGAATGGGTGTAGACCCGCTGGGTGGGGCGGGGGTGCATTATTGGGCGCTTATTGCCGAACGCTACAAACTCGATCTTACCGTGGTCAACAAAAATGTGGACCCGACATTTCGATTCTTGACTCTGGATTGGGATGGCCAAATTCGCATGGATCCGTCATCGCCGTATGCTATGGCCAATCTGATTGGTATGAAGGACCGCTTTGATATTTCTTTCGCGTGCGATACCGATCACGACCGTCATGGCATTGTGGCGCGCAGTTGCGGATTGATGCCGCCCAATCACTACCTTTCTGTTGCGATATGGCATTTGCTGCAGCATCGGCCGCAGTGGTCCGGCAGTGCGGCCATCGGCAAAACGCTGGTGAGCAGCAGCATGATTGACCGCGTCACGGCCAAGTTGGGTCGCCGTATTTGCGAGACGCCGGTAGGCTTTAAGTGGTTTGTAGACGGCCTGCTGGATGGCTCCATGTGTTTTGGCGGCGAAGAAAGCGCAGGGGCCTCGTTTCTGCGGCTGGACGGCAGCGCCTGGAGCACCGACAAGGACGGCTTTATCCCGTGCCTGCTGGCCGGCGAAATTCTGGCGACGCATCAGCGTGACCCCGGCGAAATCTACCGGCAGTTTACGAGCGAGTTCGGCGAAAGCGTTTACGAACGGGTGGAAGCTCCGGCCAATACGGCACAAAAAGCGTTGCTGGCCAAACTCTCGCCTTCGCAAGTTAAAGCGACGCAGCTTGCCGGTGAAGCCATTACCGCCATTTTGACCAAGGCCCCCGGCAATAACCAGCCGATCGGCGGGCTTAAGGTGGCTACCGCAAATGGCTGGTTTGCGGCACGACCATCTGGCACTGAGGCGATTTACAAAATATACGCCGAGAGCTTTAAGGGGCGCGAGCATCTTAATCGCCTGATTACCGAAGCACAGAAAATGGTGGCTGATGTGGTTGCGGATGCCGGCAGTTAAGAGTGTCCGGGCTTGATTGGCGCTGCTTTCAATGCGACAGCTCTCGACCAGGGCTTGGCATGAGCGCTGCGCGACGGGGATGGTGATGAATTGTGCTTGGATAATGGGCTTGGTGCGTGTGGTGTGGTTAACAAATTGCAAAACATTGAGGAATTCCTGAAGGATGCCAAGATGGATCTTGTAAAAGGCAGCAAAACATTGGGTTTTTTTTGAAGGATGCCAAGTTGTGGTGTGGGCGGGTGCAAAAGCGGTGCTTTTTGAAAATTTGGCTGTGAGCAAACATGCATGGATATTGGGTAGTTTTGTAGGACGCCAAGATAAATCTGGTAAAACATTTGGGTTTTGATGTGAAATGGCCGGATTGGGGGTGGATGAGGGGTAAAAGGCGGTGTTTTTGCGTGGAGAGGCTGAGAGCAAACGTGCATGGATATTGCGTGGTTTTGAAGGATGCCAAGATAAAAGGGGCGAAACATTAGGGTTTTGCTGAAGGATGCCAAGATGCGCGCACGCGGTGTGTGATGGTGGGTTTAGACCACAAGATTCGCATAAAGAGACTGCGGCGGGGCGAGAGTGACAGACCATTGTGGGCGCGATTGAGCATGCAGGATTGTAGGCACGCCTTCGGCGAGATAGTAGATTCAGAAAGGAGTAAATAGAGCTTGGGCGCTGCGCGACGGGGTTAACCACAGATTACGCAGATGTGCGCAGAGAGTTTTGGTTATGGGGCGCGGCACGACGGCGAGTTTTGTTACAGAGGGCACAAAGGGCCACAGAGACGAGGACGACGATTATTTAATATAGGGCGATGCTCGGCCTGCGTGCCGGGAGAGAGTAGATGGGGATAGTAAAAAGTAGAGTCCCGATGGTTGGTTCCTATCCGCCTGGTCGGTCGGATGAGTCGAAGAAGTGATGTTGTCATTGAGTTGACAGTGTTGTTACTGACGGTATTATGTGTCAAATAGATGTGACATGGGGCAAGGTCTTATGCAATATTACGCCCATACGTTTAGCGAAGATGAGAGCCGGTGGCAGCCGCTGCGGGAGCATTTGAGGAATGTGGCGGAGCTTGCGAAAAAGTTTGCGTTGGAAGCTCGCCCGGGTGATACAAGCCTTGCCGAGGCTGCCTATGCGGCCGGATTGCTGCACGATTTGGGGAAGTATCGCGCTGAGTTTCAACGGATGCTGCGTAAACTGACCGTAAAGGGTGAGTCTACGCGGCATAAGCAAGCTGGCGCGGCAAGGGCCGCCACAGATAAGCATCTGGATGCGGCATTTGCGATATTAGGGCATCACGGCGGCATACCCGATGCGGCTGATATGGCGGAGGGCGTAAACGCCGGGCGGGAAGTGGCGTCAAGCCTTGCGGCAGCGGCTGCGGCGGATTGCCCGGAGCTAAAGGCTCTTCCGCGTATAGCGCCCGTTGGCTGCCGCGGGCTTGAGTTTGATCTCCGGACCCGGCTGCTTTTTAGCTGTCTGGTGGATGCTGATTGGCTCGACACCTCAGACTTTCATGCCCGCAGCAGGCACTTCGCAATCGAGAAACCCTCATCCGTGTTTGACGCCCCGCGGCTCCTGGCCAATGTTCTTGGTTATATCGGCGCGCGAGCTGCTTGCGGCGCAGGCGATACGGTTAAACGAGTGCGGGCTGGGGTGCTGGCAGCCGCTCTGGAGGCGGGTTCCTTGCCACAGGGCGTGTTTTCGCTCGCGGTACCGACGGGCGGCGGCAAGACTCTCTCTTCATTGGCATTTGCGTTGCAACACGCCGTGGAACACGGGTTGCGGCGCATCATTTATGTCGCGCCTTACCTGAGTATTATCGAACAAAATGCCGCGGTCTTCCGCGAGGCTTTGGGACCGTCAAGCGATGGCCTTATCCTTGAGCATCACAGTATGTCGGAGCCTGGGGGGCAAGGAACCGGCGGTGCAGAAGGTGCCGAGGCTGATGCGGCGCAAAGACTGGCCGAAAACTGGGATGCGCCCGTTGTGCTTACCACAAGCGTCCAGTTTTACGAGTCGTTGTTTTCGAACCAGCCCGGACGCTGTCGCAAGTTGCACAATGTGGCGCGGAGCGTCGTCATACTTGATGAGTGCCAAACGCTGCCGCCTGGATATACCGCTCCGACCTGCCGCATGCTGGAGCAGGCCGCGGCATACCTGGCTTGCAGCATCGTACTGTGTACGGCTACGCAACCCGCGTGGCAGGCTGACCCGGTTCGCTTGCCCGACGGCTTTTCGGCAGTGCGCGAAATTGTGCCGCAGTCGGCAGACTTATTTCGACGGCTAAAGCGCGTCGAGGTAAGTTGGCCGCAAACCGCGGCGACGGCTCTCTCGTGGGACGACGTTGCCGATTTGATGTTGCAGCACAAGCAGGTACTGTGCGTAGTCAATACAAGACGGGCGGCTCTGGAGATCTATCGTCAACTGCACTGCAAGGGGTGCGAGGCAGTGCATCTTTCAACCAATATGTGCCCTGAACATCGGCTACGCGTGCTCGCAGATGTGAATGAGACGCTTAAGGCGGGGCAACCTTGCCGCCTGGTTGCGACACAGCTTGTTGAGGCTGGCGTGGACCTGGATTTTGCGGTGGTACTGCGGGAAATGGCACCGCTTGATAGCATTGTACAGGCAGCCGGCAGGTGCAACCGCGAAGGCGCTCGCAAGGCATCCAGCGGTGCGGGCGGGCAGGTCGTTGTATTCCGGAGTAGGGATGGCTCGATGCCCAAAAGCAGTTGGTATCAAAATGGCGCCGCGGTTGTTGAGCAGGATTTTTTAGCTGCGGGCCGGCTGCCTCAAATTGACAGCCCTGGTGATATAACAGAATATTATCGAAGGCTTTACGCTACCGGCAATCTCGATGACAAGCAAATCGGCATCGCGCGGAGCCGGTTGCGTTGTCTTAAACCGCTTGACTGAAGCTGATTTGTGCAGAGGCGGTGAAAGGCGTTACCCGCAGATGTGAGGCATCAGGTCGTTTTATTACGTTTAAATA
>JAJXZA010000055.1 GCA_021780285.1 Planctomycetota bacterium | reverse complement strand
CTGCGGGTAACGCCTTTCACCGCCTCTGCACAAATCAGCTTCAGTCAAGCGGTTTAAGACAACGCAACCGGCTCCGGCATATGCGGTCTTGAGTGAACAATCAATGGCCGTTACAGTACAATATGCAGCAGGCTCGGGATCGCCCGGTAGCCGCGGTAACTGGTTTAGCGAGAGTGTTTTCATGACTGGCAATTGGCTCGGCGGCTTGGCGAAGTGCACAGTGGTATTGACGGCATTGACAACGGTGACTGCGGGTGCATTGGCCGCAAAGCCGGCGGCTCCGGCTGCGGTTCGGCCCAACGCATGGGCCAACCCGGACCCGGCACATTTACTGTTTGAAAACAAGATTGAGCCGGGCATGACCGGCTATGGTCTTACCGTCATGCACGGCGACACCATCCAGAAGTTTTATGTGCGCATCGTAGACGTCATGAAGAATTTCGAGCCTGACATGAACGTTATTCTCGTGCGCTGCCACGGCCTGGGGTTGCGGCACAGCGGCATTATCGAAGGGATGAGCGGCTCACCTGTTTTCATCAATGGCAAACTGATCGGCGCCATTGCCTATGGCTGGAGTTACTCCAAAGACCCTATCGGGGGCGTGCAACCTATTCGGCAGATGCTCGGCATTCCTTTGCCGCCGCCGGGCAGGCACGGAGCCGCGGGTGCTGGCGCGGGCGGCGCTGCTGCGGGAAATCCAGTACAGAATAACTCGGTTTTTGGCGGCGACCCTGCGGCAATCTCGATGCTGCGCCACGCCCTACGGCACAACATACCGGGCTGGGCGGCTTTGGCCCAATGCGTGCTGCAACGGTCGAGCGTGCTGATGCCACATGCGATAACCGCACAAACCGGTCCTGGCCGTCTGGTTCCGCTGGCCAGTCCGCTGATGGCCGGCGGTGCGTCGCCGGAGGTTGTGCGTTATTTACAGCAGGCATATGCGGGCAGCGACTTAACACCGATGGCCGCCGGCGGGGCGGGCGCGGGCGGCCCGAATGGACAACTCGGCGGCTGGGGTGAGCTTAGGCCAGGCGCCGTTAAGCTGACGCAAGGCTCGGCGATCTCTGTTCCGTTAATGTCGGGCGATTTAGATTTGGCGGCCATTGGTACGGTGACCGATATTTTCGACGGACACCTGTACGCGTTCGGGCATCGCTTTTTTGCCCAGGGGCCGACGAGCCTGCCCATTGCCACCGCTTACATTTACACCATTATTCCAGGCGTTAAAACGTCGTTTAAGCTTGGTGCGACCGACCAAATCAAAGGTCGCCTGCTGATGGATCAGGCCACCGGCATCGTCGGGCAGATTGGTAAGCCGATTACATCTATTCCGGTGACCATTTCGGTTCATAGCCGCAGCGACGCACAACTTAATCAAACCTTTCATTATCAGTTGTACCCTAACTTTAATGCCACGCTGCAGTCGGCTATTTCAGCGCTATTAGCTGCAACGACGGCGCACCGCAAACTCGGCAATCATTACACGGTTCATGTTACCGGCAATTTAAGCTTTGCCTCGGGAACTATTCCGGTGGATGAGGTGTTTGGTAATCCGCGTTTCAAACCCGATGATATAATGCTGCCCCTGGCGGTTATGCTGGGCAACCCATTTCATCGTGCCAAACTCACCGGCATACGGCTGCATGTTACCATCAGCCGACAAGATACCAACGCGCAAATTCTTTCGGTAAAGCTTAACCGCCGGGTTGTCGCTCCCGGCGACAGCATTACCGCACGGGTCACTCTGCTTTTGTACGGCGGATCGCAAAAAACCATCGTGCTGCCATTGCGTATTCCCGTCGGCACGCCCGATGGCTCGTATCACCTAGTGGTAGGCTCCGCCGACCTGGCGTTGACTGATGCCACGCGTTTTTTTCCGGAGAGCTTTAATCCGCAAAATCAGCATCAACTGGTGAAGTCTGTGCGCAAGGTATTAAGCTTCAAAAGCAATCGCCTGTATGCGAGTCTCATTCTTAATCCTGCGGGCGTAGCCACCAGTGCGGTGCAACTTCCCGACTTGCCCCCCAGCCGCGTGGCGCTGCTGGCGCCGAATCAGTCGTCAAATTCAGCTCCGCTTTACAACAATGTTATGGTCAGTGCCGCAGCCGAGGCGGTCGTTGGTAATGGTGGTGCCATATTCCACATCATTGTCCGGCGTCATGCCGATAGTCGCTACTTAAGCCTTAAGCCTGGCGTGCCTCCGAGGCCGCCGCCCGGTAACTGATGCTTTTGTCGGGCTGTGGGTTTGCACAACCGCGTTGGCGCGGTCTGCAAGCAAGCAACTAAGCAAGATTAAAACGAAAGGTATACCTGTATGATCTCACGAGTTCTTCCGATGGTACGCAAGACCGCCAAGTGTTTAACCGGCGTTGGAGTCGCGGTGTGCGCAGCGATGTTGGCAGCGCCCCTTGCGCAGGCCGTGCACCCGGCACATTGGTCGTACCGCACCGAGGCCCAGTATGCCACCGGCACATTTGATGGCACGGTGGTGAATAACTACGGTCAGCTTATGCTGGGGCACCCGGTGAACTCACTGCTGCCTGACGGCAAGTTTACGTTTGTTAACGCGCTGGTGCATGGTCTGCATGGCAGCATTTATTTTGGTACGTCTCCCGACGGCAAAGTTTACCGCCTCGCGGGAGGCAAGGCGACGGCAATTTATTCGCCCAAGGGCGCTGCGGTACAAGTGCTGGCGCTGGCCATCAATAAGCAGGGGCAAATTTTGGCCGGTATAAACGCCGACGGCAAAGGTGAACTTGTTGAGTTGGCGCCCAAGGCGGGGGGAGGGTTTGCCCACAAGATTATCTTCAGCAATTCGGCGGTGCGGTACATCTGGTGCATTTTGCCCATGGCCGATGGAAGCATTTATTTCGGCACCGGGCCGGATGGGGCGGTTTGGCGCTGCAACCCCAAAGGAGCGGCCAAAGCCGTTTTACATACGGGCGAACACAATGTGATGGCCCTGCTCAACGCCGGAGGCGGTCATATTATTGCCGCCACTGATGGCGCAGGTTTGGTGATGCGCTACAGCGAGAAAACCAAAGAGGCCCGCGTGCTGCTTGCTGCGGACAATGCGGAAGTAGACGCCCTGGCCATGGACCGGCAAGGCGACATCTTTGCCGCGACGGCATCGCCGGTGCTGGCGCAAAGCGTCGGCGGTGCATTTGTGCCGCAAGGAACATCGAATGGCCGCCCGGTTGCGGTAAGCGATGATGCCGGCATGGCTGGCGCTAAAGGCCAGGCAGGCAAACCGGCGCCGGGCAAGCCGGTCGCCAAACAGCATGTGGCAAAGATGCTGCTCGCCGGCCCGCGGTCGCTGCCGTTTCCGCATACGGGGCATGTTAAGAGCAACGCGGTTTATCAAATTGAGCCGAACGGCCGAACCAGCGTGCTGTTGCGCGTGCCGGATATGGTGTTGAGCATGCTGTACAGCGAACATCATCTGTTGTTGGGTTTAAGCGGGCATGGCCGGGTGGTTTCATACGATCCGATCACGCAAAGCCGCACCATGGTGGTGTTCAGCCATAGCTGCAACGACATTATGTGCTCGGTTATGGGCCGCCACGGCCGCGTGTATTTTGGCACGGCCAACGAGGGGCAAATATTCCGGATGGAGCCTGGTTTTGCGCCGACTGGCAGCTATACCAGCAAAGTACTTGATGCTGCGCTACCGGCGATTTGGGGCGCTGCGCATGTAAATGCCGAAATGCCCGCCGGGGCGAGCGTGTTTATTCGCACGCGCAGCGGGAATGTGAAGAATGTGCGGCAGTTGGGGCGGTTCTGGAGTTCGTGGTCGGCCCCGATGCCCGCCAACAGTTATCGCACCATTTCGAGTCCTGCGGGGCGTTATCTGCAGTTCCGCATCATGCTGATGGCGGGCAAAGCCAAGGCGTCGCCTGTGGTGGAGTCTGCCCGTGTCAACTATCAACAGCTCAATGTGCCGCCCGTGATAGACAGCATCACCGCCGTCAAAATGGCGGGCAAACCGGTGTACAGCATTAAATGGTCGGCCTCTGACCCGAATGGCGATAAGCTGACCTACCGCTTGGAATACAAGCAGCAGGGTATTCCGGTTTGGATTCGTATTCACGCGTTGCCTGATAATTCTCCGTACCTCTGGAATATCAGCGGGCTGCCGGAGGGGCGGTATCGCATAAAGCTCATTGCCGACGACGCAGCCGACAACACGCCGCAAACGGCGCTGCGCGTCGCCCGCGAGACGCGTTACATACTTGTAGACACCCAATCGCCCAAGATTGCCCAACTCAAGACCACGTTTAAGGCGGATGGTCGTGTGCAGATTGCCGGTGTAGCGTCTGACAGCGGCTCGGCCATCGTTGCCGTGGCCATACAGGTAGACTCTCAGAAGCACTGGCAGCCGGCACAGGCTTCGGATAAGATGTTTGATTCGCCGCTGGAAGGGTTTAAGGCCCTTACCGCCCGGTTGAAGCCGGGGCCGCACCGTATTGTGGTTCGCGCCACCGATTCGCAGGGCAACAGCGGCTATGCGTCTGTTTTGGCGACTGTACGATAGCTGCCGCAAGGCGCGTCGCTGCCGCGGGATATCTGCGGCGGTGGGCAGCAATAGTTTATGAAGGTGGAGTTTAACCGTGCATTATCCGCACAAAGTCAGCAATCGAAAACGCGTTCGCAAAATCGGCTTTCGGGCTCGTATGAGCACCAAAAAAGGTCGGCAAACGATAAACCGCAAACGCCGCGTAGGCCGTTCGGTCAATGTGGTGTGATCCATTCTATATCGTGCGGTATTGGCGGCAGCCTTCACGGGAGTGCTCGGTGGCCGCATCTTAATGCTGTTTTATGGGGCCTGGCGCGAAACATTTCGCTGGGTGCTCTGAACCACATCAATAGCTCTGACTTAAGATGGGGTGCGCCGGCCCCTTGCGACTCTGCCAAGGTGGCAGAACCTACCTGCAATCTTACGCAAAAGCCATGTGAAATCCCCGGATAAACCTACCTGCTAATGCTGGGTATAACATGTCGTAAGGCGTTATTTTATAATAACTTATGAAATTCAACCCTATTTTTTAATTGGCGGCGGCACGGCTATTGCTTAGTTGCCTTAGTGTTTGGATTTGCGCCATCACCCCCGCGCTTTGACGTGCGGCCTGTATGGTGCGCTCTTAAATGGAAGGTACAGCATCATGGCAAAGGTCATAGGCATTGATTTGGGCACCACCAACTCGGTTGTGGCTGTTATGGAGGGCAGTCAGCCCAAGGTTTTAATCAACGCGCAGGGTTCGCGGCTGACCCCATCGGTGGTAGGCTTTACCGACAAAGGCGAACGGCTCGTGGGCCTGCCCGCCAAGCACCAGCAGGTTACCAATCCGCAGAATACCGTCTTTTCGATTAAGCGCTTTATGGGGCGGCGTCATTCTGAAGTTGGCGGCGAAGAGAAGCTTGTGCCGTACAAGGTTGTCGGCGGGCCGGAAGAACTCGTCAAGGTTGATATTCGCGGCAAACAGTACACGCCGCCCGAAATTTCAGCCATGATTCTCCAAGACCTCAAAAAAACCGCTGAAGACTACCTGGGCGAAAAGGTGACCGACGCGATCATAACTGTGCCGGCCTATTTCAACGATTCGCAGCGCCTCGCCACCAAAGAAGCCGGCGAAATCGCCGGTCTTAACGTCAAGCGCGTGCTGCCTGAGCCTACGGCGGCGGCACTCGCCTACGGAATGGACAAAAAGAAGGGCGGCAAAATCCTGGTGTTTGACCTTGGCGGCGGCACGTTCGACGTGTCCGTGCTGGATATCGGCGACGGTGTTTTTGAAGTACTCTCCATTAATGGCGATACCCACCTCGGCGGCGACGATTACGATCAGTTGCTGGTAGATCACATTGCCGAAGAGTTTCGCAAGCAAAATGGTATTGATCTACGGAAAGACCCGATGGCTCTTCAGCGCCTTAAAGAAGCCGCTGAAAAGGCCAAGATTGAGCTTTCCAGCAATATGGAAACCACCATCAACCTGCCGTTTATCACGGCGGATGCCAGCGGGCCAAAGCACCTGCAGATGGCCGTTACGCGCAGCAAGTTTGAATCGCTCACCAGCGGCCTTACCGAGCGTTGCCGGCA
>JAJXZA010000336.1 GCA_021780285.1 Planctomycetota bacterium | reverse complement strand
GGCCGGGTCGCCACAATGGCGGGCACCCGTTCAATGGCGGCCTCAAGCGAGCCGAAAGCCAACAGCGCCAAGCCCGATGCGGTTGGGTGGTTATGAAGTTTAAGTTCGGCGGCGGTAATGAGTCCCAGCGTGCCTTCGCTGCCGCAAATAAGTCCCGATAAATCGAGGTCTGCCGCGCTTATGCCGGCATCTAACTGCGTAAGCACCAAGTCGAGAGCATACCCGGCATTGCGCCGAATAAGTTTGGGAAATCGTCGGCGAATTTCAGCGGCAACCGGCAAAATGGCCTTGGCGACAGCATCTGCCAGGCTAAGCGCGACGGTGTTTTGGCGGCCCGCTCCTGCCCGCAGCCACACCGGCTGCCCGGTGGATAGCAGCAACTGCACCCCGATAACATTTTCGCTTGTGCGACCCCAACGAATAGACCTCGCTCCAGCGGCATTGTTGCCGATGCACCCGCCGATGCACGCCTGTGCCACCGTCGCCGGGTCGGGTGCAAAGAACAGGTGACCCGGCAGCGTTGCCAGATGCCGGTTCAGTTCATCAATGGTTATGCCGGGTTCTACCACGCATTTTCGGCCCGCCGTATCCACCGAAACAATACGCCGGCAACCGGCTGAAAAATCTATCACCACGGCCCGATTGGTGCACTGCCCCGCCAAACTTGTCCCGCCGCCGCGCGGCAAAACCGGCAAACGGTGCTTAACGCATATTGACAGCGCCCGCTGTGCCTGCTGGGCATCGCGCGGCAGAACCACTCCGAGCGGACGCACCTGATAATTAGATGCATCGGTAGACCAAAGCATTTGATCGTGATCGCTAAATCGCACTTCGCCCGCATGCGCGGCAATCAGTTCATTGGCAATATGCCGATAGCGCTGGGCTGCGGAAGTCGGCAATTTCTCGCCGGCAGGCTTTTCAAGAATCGGTAATGCCCAAACTTTGCTCATACTGCCATGAGATTCTATACGAACCCGCAGCAACAAACAGCAATACATCCTCCGCCCCATGCTTTACCGGTTGTAAATAAATCCCCAAACAACACCTGTTGTGACCGCTCATGTACACCTACCAGCCTCTGTCACAGATAAAGCAAGGGCCGCTATTTGATCGTCCGCCTTGTTCTCGCCGCCCCACGGTATAATAGTTATGAATTTGCTGGACTGGGTGCTCCTATGACCTCGCTATCACACAATCTTTCTGCCGATCAAGCTCGGGCGATCGTAAAGATGCAACTCGCGCGGCTCAGCCGCCGCGTCAATTGGGTGCGATTCGGCCACACCCTTGAGATGATGGCACCCGCGGGTTTGCTGGTTGCTGCCGTTTTGCTGGCATCTTTAATCATGAACCTGACTGAGATGCGCCTCTTTTGGTTTGGCCTGCGGGCACTGCTGATGGCGCTGCTCCTGTGGGCCGCAAGTCGCCCCGCAATCAAACGTTACCGACAACGCCGATCTATTACGGCAAACAGCGTCTCACACACGCCGGCGGCAACACCGCATCCAAACCGGCTGGTCTTGGGGTTGCTCGCGGCTGCGTTTCTATCGCTGGCGGGCTTTGACCTTGCCTGGCACATGGGCTTCCGCGGATTACTTTTAGCAAAGCTTATACCCGTCGGCGTGCTGCTGATATTTATTGCGGCTGCGGTCATCGTTACTGCACGGCCACCGCAGAGTTTGCCGGAGTATATTGATACATCCCTGCACCTTAAGCAAAGCATGATCATCGCGCTTGAGCCGTTGAACACCACCGTGACGCCGCCTCTGGAGCAGCAGCTTCGTCTATACACCTTGCAAACTACCGCGATCCACCTGCAAACGTTAGAGACGCGGCAAGCCATTGCATGGCGCATCCAGCGGCAATTGCTGGCTGCATCTATTTTGCTGGCTTTACTGATGGGTGGCCTGCTGGCTGTGGCGCCCATGCGACTGCCGCCACGCGCCGCCATTACAAACAAAGTCGCCCAAACGTTGGGAGCTATGCCCCGTACAAAGCTGTCGCCAGATGTCCAGGCTGCAATTCGGCAATTACAATCGCAGGCTGCACAAGGAATAAGCCGACGGCAACTTGCCCAACGCATTGCGCAAATACAACGCAAGCTCAATCAGGCAATGGCCACAGCCGCTGCGGCCGCCAAACTGGCCCGCCGACTTCAAGACAATTTACCGCTGCAGCAAGCGCTTAAAGGCGCCGAAGCATCGCCAGCCGTTACCCACCAAAACAGCCAAACAAATGGGCAACGCAGCGGTGGTGCAACAACGGCAAACTCGGCAAGTAACTTAAGTCCTGTCGCAGCCCGCACACTGGCAAAAGAGTTCAATCATCTCGCTATTCAGCAGGGTGTAAATACCCCTTTGGGCCAGGCCATTGCTGCCGCTGGCCAGGCCGCCACCGGCAGCGCGGCCAGGCTAACCCATGCTTGGAGCCAACTCCAAAACCTTTTAGCCACCCTGCTGCCATCGCCAGACCAACAAGCCGCCATGCAGCAAGCGATCCGCACGCTCGCCGCAGCGGCCAGCCAACTTGGCAGCGGTGCTGCAGCGTCAAACATTGCCGCGTCACCGCTCCCTTCACCAGCCAGGAGCGGCTTAGGGCAAGGCAAGAGCAACAGCAACAGCAGCTCGGCACAATCATTGGGCCACGGCCCAATTACAAACATCAAGCCAAGCGGTGGCAGTGCCGGCGGTAATCAAACCCGCGGCACCACTGCTGCCGGCATTACCGGCTATGAAAGCGGCCAATCACCCAGCCACGGCGGCCGCACGCTTCCGGGCGGCCTTATCCTCGATGAACCAGCCCCAGCAACCGGCAGCATAATGCCGCCATCAGCCCATTTCACAGCCCATCCTGCAGGTTTGCCCGGCGTTACGGGCAATGCCCTCCGCATACCACCGCGTTATCAGGAAATTGTTCGCAGGTATTTTGCACGCTAAGCGATCCGGCGTCAGCCCCATCGGGCGCCATAAATTGGCCCCGAGCGATAAATGTACGCGCCATGCGAAATAATCCGCATGTACTGACCTTCGGAAACCTGATGCGAATGCTGCTGACCCGCCGAATGCGGGCCAGCATCTGATTTCGCGGGCAGCATTCCGCTGCTCGCCGCGCAGGCAACCGCCTATACGCGGCCGCCTTCGCGGCGCGAGCTTCCGCCCGACGCAGCGTAATAGCAACTGGGCTCACTATGCGCGAACCGTTACCCGGGCAGTCAGCTTTGCTTCGGCAGAACTGCTGCCTACAGCCAGCACAAACGCGCCTTCGTCAACACGATAATCCTGCAATTTGCTGTCCCAGAAGCCCCAGTCGGCAATGCGAAGGTCAAAGCCAACCTCACGCGATTCACCAGGTCGCAATGTGAGTCGCTTGAACGCCTTCAACTGGCGGATAGGCCGCGGCTGCTTGCCGGGCGGCGCAGTCACGTACACCTGTACGACTTCGTCTCCCTTGCGTTTGCCGGTATTGCTCAGCGTAAAACTTGCGCGAAGGATGCCTGTGGGCGACACATGCCGCGCCGAGAGCTTAAGGCTCGAATAGCTGAAGGTGGTGTAGCTTAAACCGTAGCCAAATGGATAAAGAGGCGGCTTTTTAATATACATGTACGTCTGGCCTTTGGCGATATCGCAATCCTGCAGTGCCGGTACATCAGCCTCGGAGGCATAAAATGTCAGCGGCAGGCGGCCACCGGGGTTGTAGCGGCCAAAGAGCACATCGGCGATGGCGTTACCCCCCTGCTCGCCGGGGTACCAGCTCTGTAAAATCGCCGGGACGTTATCGTTTATCCAGTTAATTGCCACCGCACTGCCGCTCTGCAAAACTACCACCACATTTTTATTGAGGGCAACAACATCTTTAATATATTGCTCCTGATCGGGCGGCAAATAGATGTTCGGACGATCCATGCCTTCAATTTCATAATGGGTGTTAAGTCCCAGCACAGCCACAACAACATCGGCCTGTTTGATCTGCGTTTGCTGCCCAATTGATATTGACGGGACTTTTAACGGCGCTTTCGCCGGTCCCTTGGGCCACGCAAGGTGCGTAACTTTCGCATGCGGCAACGCTGCGGTTATACCGTCGAGCGGCGTCACAGCCGGTGGAATCGGGTTGCCGGAGTAATCGCCCAAGCGAGCTGTCGCAGCATTTGGCCCGCATACAACCACGCTCTTGAGCGACTTGCCCACAAGCGGCAACAGGGGTTTGCCGTTGACCGCCGGTTCATTCTTCAGCAGCACCATACTCTCGCAAGCCAACTGACGGGCAAGCGCCACATGCTTGGCGCAGCCAATAACAGAGGCCGGTATCTTGGAAAACGGCACCATATCCGGTGGGTCAAACATGCCCAGACGGAACTCGACCGTCAGCACACGCGAGAGCGCCTGGTCAACAGTACTTTCGCGGCACAGGCCCAATGCCACCGCTTTGGCCAGGTAATCGTTAAACAAGTTGGGATACCGGGCAAACCAGCCGCCCTCCAAATCAAGTCCGGCGTTGACGGCGGCGGCAGCGGCTTCTTCCGGTGTTTTAACATAATGCTGCTGGCCACAAATATGCGATACTGCGCCACAATCGCTTACCACAAAACCTTCAAAGCCCCACATGGTGCGCAGCACATCGGTTAGCAGCCAGCGGTTGCAACTGCACGGTACGCCATTAATCGCGTTATAGGCCGCCATAATGCTGGCTGCCTTGGCTTCGGTGATGCAGGCTTTAAAGCCGGCAAATTCATAGTCAAAAAAATAACTTTCGGGTGCCACCACATTTTCACCCATGCGGCCCGTTTCCCAACTGTAGCCGGCAAAGTGTTTGGGGGTTGACACCGTTTTGAGATATTTTGGATCGCGGCCCTGCATGCCGCGGGTAAACGCGGCGCCAAGGCGGCTGGTAAGCCATGGGTCTTCACCGTAGGTTTCTTGATTACGGCCCCAGCGCGGGTTACGGGCCAGATTCACCACCGGCGACCAAAAGATCAACAAACCGGACATAAACTGGCCATGATCGCCAAACATGCCCGAAGGCTTGGTCCATAAGCCGCCCGTGCGGTTGTATTTAGCACGGGCCTCATCAGAAATAGCCGTGGTCATGCGCTCAATGAGAGCTGGGTTCCAAGCTGCTGCCAAGCCTATGGCCTCCGGAAAAACGGTAAACCGTCCGGGCCGCACTGCTCCGTGCAGTGCTTCATTGCCGAGGTTGTAATGCTTGATGCCGAGGCGCGGTATCGCCGCCTGCATCCAGTACATGAGCGAAATTTTTTCCTGCAGCGTCAATCGTCCGACCAAGTCGGCCACGCGATCACCTATGGGTAACTTAGGATTCCAGAATGGCAAGTTGGCCACATCGGCATGGGCGCGACTGGCCCGAGCGGCAAAATCCCCCAAGCCGGCAGCGGCCAACACAGCCGACAGGCTCCGCAAAAACGCCCGCCGCTTGTACAACGGCGTCCCCGCGAACACCGCGTCTGGCCCGTTGTCTCTGGAAGCGTGTTTATTAACTTGGCGCATAGACCATCTCCAAAAAACAATACCTTACACATTATGAGATCTCGCCAAGCCTGCAGCATAACGCATGCAGAACCAGGTGTATTGCAGTTATCCAGCGTATGTGATTTTTTGTAACCGTTCACGGCCTTTCGGCCCGCCAAGCGGGTCTGCCAATTTTTCTGGCGTGACGCGATATTTCATCGTCATAACCCATGTTTTTGTAGTGCAAATGCCGTTTGGTATGATTCGGCATGGCCCGACGCCCGATTTATTGGCAGACCCCGCCAAGCTCACCACGAGCCTAGCCATGAAAGCAGATTAGACCCCCTCCCAGAAAAAAGGTAACCGTTCACGGGGTAAAAACCATAGAAATAAAGGTAAATAATCGGATGTTGCCGGCCATCCGAGTAAAAAATGCGCCCAAATCGGTCGCATACGGTCAGGAACCTTCATTTATTGCCTAATTTCGCCACTTTGGCCCGTGAACGGTTACAAAAAAAGCAAATGTGTTTCCACGAAAAAGTTTGGCGTAAAATTTAAGTGTTCCACGCAATACGTCCGATAACATAATCGGATCAAAGGATTGGTCGAAACAACATGGATGTATGTACCGAGCAAGTC
>JAJXZA010000300.1 GCA_021780285.1 Planctomycetota bacterium | reverse complement strand
TGCTGGCGGTGTTTTCGGCCGGAGCTTACGGCTTTGCCATGAGCAGCCAATACAATGCCCGCCCCCGCGCCGCCGAGGTGCTGGTGGACGGATCGGGCTGGCACATCATTCGCCGGCGCGAAACCTACGAAGATTTAATCGCCGGCGAATGCTAAGGCTGCCGATTTGCCGGCCATTCATGGGCTGATACCGACGTATTCGAAGCTGATGCTGAAAGGTGCTTTTCGCAATAGCAACCGGTTCATCCGTTCACGCCGCCGAGAATTCTAAATGAATCGTCAAGCCGGTTGCGGCGGTGGCGCTAACTGTTTGCTTTGCCGTCCCGGCCGCCATTATGGCGTCAGAAATGGCGCCAATACCGGCATCGCCGGAAATCTGCCTCGGCATTTTGGCTTGGCTGCCGGCGCTGCGGCATAGCGACGCATCAACGCATTTTGACGGCTGGGTTGTCGCGGCGGCACGGCGGTCGTGGGGCGGTTGCAGTCCCAGCAGCATCAGCAAAAAACGTGGAGCGGCATTTGCCGGCGGAAGCGGTTCAATGGCGGCGGCAAATGCCAGCGGCTCGTTATAAAGCCGCATGGTTGTGATGGCTCGATAAACGGCCAGCGCTGCCGACGCCGCCCCAGCCACCAAGGTCGAACCGGGGCCTTGCAGATGGCATGTTAAAGCTATTTCCGAAAGAATAATGTTCGGCAGCGTACGCCGAAACATCGCCGGGCTGGCGTAGCGCCCGGCTTGAATGCCGCGGCTTCGCTCAAAGAGTAAGTCTTCCACCAATGACCCGTCGGTCGTACCTAAAAACAAAGGCAATTGCCGCCGCTGCTCCAAAGTCAGGTACTGCAGCAGTGCTTCCGATGCAGTGAGAACATCCGCAACCAACTGCGAAATCGAGGCTTCGGTAAGAAAATCCATCGGCTCTCGTGAGCTTTGCGTACTGATGGCTTTGCCGGCCCAGCTATGCAAATAGGCTGCGGCGTCTGTTGTTGTAGTGGTCAAATGCTGCTGGCTCATCGGTGCGGCTCCGGTGCGGGCAGTTCGAGAATCAGAGCCGTATTGAGGCCGCCAAAACCGCTGCCGGTTTTAAGAATCCGCCGTGGGCGAAGTGTCTGTGGCTGGCCAACGACAAAATTCAGATCGGCAAAGTCAGGATTTTTAAGCCCCGCCACGGGCGGCACAATGCCGGTTTGTAAAATGCGGCATGCCACAGCCGTTTCAAGCACGCCCGCTGCGCCCAGGGTATGGCCGGTCAGGCCTTTGATGGCGGTGATGCACGGGCGATGCGGAAACATGCTTGCAAAAGCCGTCGCTTCCATCGCATCGTTAAATGACGTGCCGGTGCCGTGGGCAAAAACTAAGTCAATCTGTTCGGGCGCAAGCTTCGCCATGGCCAGTGCCCGCTCGATGGCAAGAGTCAGTCCGCGGCCCGCACGATCAGGCGCGGTCAGATGCGCCGCATCGCCGGCTGCCCCCCAGCCGGCAAGTAGCACCGCCCCGGCCCCCGGCAGGGTGCAGAGGCGCATTGCCGCTGCTGCTGAGCCAAGCGTGAGGCCATCGCGGCGGCGATCAAACGGTCGGCACACCGAGTTGCTCAAAGCCCGCAAAGCCTTAAAGCCATCACATACAAAATCAGAAACTACATCGGCCCCCATTGCAATGCACTCGGAGGCTGCGCGCGTGTTAATCAACTCGGCCGCTTCAATGAGGGCTGACAGCCCCGATGTACACGCTGTGGAAATGCAGTATGCGGGGCCTAAAACACCGGCATGGCGTGCCAGGGCGGCGGTGTCTTCATCGAGCGTGGGCCGCGGCCGCTCGCTGGGTTGCGGCTCGTGCATCCAAAGCAGTTGTCGGGCAATGTCGCCTTTGGTGGAACCTAAAATAAACCCGCAATCGGGCGGTAAACCCGTTCCCCCGCCCATGAGCTGGCGAATGACACGGTGTGTAAGCATGACCCATTGAGTCGCGCAATCATCCCATGGTGCAGTGGCGATAGGGGCGGGTGCACCAGGTGATTCCGGCGGCGACAAAAGCGCGTCAAAAAGCGCATCAAGACCGGAATAATTATTGCAACTTGCGCTGATGGCTGAAATATAGATGGCACGATGGTTCAACGCCAGCTCCAAAATCCTGATGATGTAGCACTATTTGAGAGCCTTGATTTGCCCCACGATGGCTGCTATCTGCTTTTTGAGTTCCGCCTTCTGGGCCAGCAATTTGTTGACTTGAGCCTGCGGCGCAAAACCCTGCTCATTGATAATTTGAAAATCCACATTCACCAGTTCAACTTCTTGCCCTGCCTGTTGCACGCGCAGCACTGCCAATAGATAGCTTTTTTGTGCACCGGCCATGGGGCCGGCCCTATTCATCGCTGTGGCGTATGCAATGCCCGCCTTGGCCAGCGACTGCCGCCGCAGAGCCAGGTTTAGTTCTGCGTTAATATCGCGGCGCCACATTTTTCGTTGGTCGTTGGGCTTAAGCTTGGCGGAACGCCGCTGCCAATATGCGAGATGTTGCAGATTGCCCTCAAGCAGAGCCTTGGATTGCGCCATAAGCTGGGCTGATTTAAGCGATTTTACCTCCTCGGCTTGTGCGGCCACACCTTGACGGCGCAATTGCGCCAGCGAAGCGGCGGCGTCGGCCGCTTCCGCCAGGTAGTGATATCGCAGGCGATTTTGATTCAGGTGCAGCACAAAAAGAGCCGCCTGCTTTTTAATGCGAGCAATATCGGAGGTGCTGGCCGGGCCGAAGGCGGCGTGGGAGGCGGCCCATGAAATCCATTTGTCATCCAATGCCGCGTAACCCGCCTGTATTTGGGCGATGAGCTTCTGACACCTCGGCGACGCCCAGGGCGTGCGATGCTGCAACAGTTGGTGGAGCTTGCGCCGTGCTATGTCTATTCGCCTGGCCCGCGGCAGTTCATGCTGCATAACGGGTTTAAACGCCGCATCGTGCCAGTATTTAATGGCTGCCTGCAGATACTGCACTTCGCTTACACGCCGAAACACAAGCGTTACGGGCACGCTGCCGTTGCTGTTAAACGTTTTGAGCGGCAGCACCGCGGTATTACGAAAGTAGCGAATATTCGGATAAATCCAATTGTCAAAACATAGCGGATGATCCACCAGCGACTGCGACGCATGTTGTATACCGCGAAACTGCATCGCAACCTGCGGGTCATCAAACAAAATGGTATCGGGCGATACCCATTCGCCCGGCTTATACCGCTTCGCGCCCGGTGGGGCGGGCGTCAGGCCGGGAGTGCCCATATAGAGCCAGCCGAAAGGCCCTAGTGCAATATTCCACTGGCGAAGACTCATAAGCTCGTTAAGCAGAAACGTCTGCGGGTGCTTGCCGCCGACGCGAACCAGAATGAGCAGAGGCTGGCCGCGGATGCGTGTAAACTCGGAAAGGTTTGGCGCCCACTTGTCGCCGCCGACGTAGCCGATTTTGGTGAAGGCCTGTCGCAATATGCTGCGCGTGGTTTTTATGCTCAGCACTGTTTCATGTAGAAAGTTGCTCGGCCGCCCGCAGATGGCCACGTCCAGCCAACTGGCAAGATGCTCATTCCAAAACGCCGCCGGAATGCTGAATTCATGTTTGGCCGGGTTAAACGCTGGGCCGTCAAGCCGAAGGAGGTCGGGCGCTGGCTTCGAGGTTGCAGTTGTTGCCCGCACCGGCTGCGCCGCTGACTGGGTTGCTGGGGCAGCAAGGCTTGCTGCGCCCGGTACGCCTGCGAGGCTGAAGATTGCAATGATAAGTGGCCCTATAGAGTATTTCATAGCTTGTTGTTCCGCCGTGATGCTCATATGCTCGTTTCAGGCTCGCCAATCCATAACCGTTTTGGCAGTCTTGCCTCAATGCTGCTTTCGATTATAACTGGCGGCGGCTGGTTTGGCCCCTCGTGCCACGACGTTTGTCACAAGCGGCATTGATGGCATCAAGCAGAGATCAAAGGTAAAACGTCATGAATAATGCGGTAATTATTGCAGGTGGCTCCGGCACGCGGCTCTGGCCCATGTCTACGCGGCTGCGGCCCAAACAACTTCTGCGGTTTATAGATGGCCGCTCGCTGCTGGAGATTGCGGTGGGGCGGCTCGAAGGTCTTGTGCCGCACAAACGCACTTATATTTGCACCTCCGCGTCTTACGGCGACCAGGTGGCCGAAGCGCTGGCCCAAATACCGGCCGAAAATATCCTCGGCGAGCCAATGGGGCGCGACACCGCCAATGCCATTGGCTTTGCCGCCGCGATTTTGGCCAAAACCGATCCTGATGCCGCTATGGCCGTGCTCACGGCCGACCATATCATTGAGCCGCAGGCAGCATTTCAAACCTGCATGCAACAGGCATTTGATGCGGTGGCCCACTCGCCGCAAACGCTTGTGACCTTTGGCATCAAGCCAACGCATCCTGCCACGGGCTATGGGTATGTTCACGCGGGCGAACCGCTGGCAGGCCTCCCATCGGCCCGCCGCGCCCTGGCATTTAAAGAAAAGCCCACTCAGGACGTTGCCCGCCAATACCTTGCCAGTGGCGAATACTACTGGAACAGCGGCATGTTTGTGTGGAAGGCCGCAACCATTTTAGCCGAGCTTAAACGCAACTTGCCCGCGAGCTATGATGGCCTCATGCGCATCAGCGCGGCATGGGGCACGCCGCATTATGCCGGCGTGCTGGCCGAGGTGTACCCTACGCTCCAAAAAATAAGCATAGATTATGCCGTCATGGAGCGGGCCAAAAACGTGGCCGTCATTCCTATGGAGGTTCATTGGCTGGATGTCGGCAGTTGGACCAGCTTTGCCGCCACGCTTCCAACGGATGCCGCCGGCAACAAATCCGCCGGTTGCACCTTTGCCTCGCTTGAAAGCTCCGGCGTATTGGCAGTTTCAGAAGATTCGGAGCATCTTATTGCTACGATCGGTCTTAAAAACGTTACAATCATTCATACGCCCGGCGCAACGCTCGTGTGCGCCAGCGACAAGTCCGAGCAAATTAAGCAGATGGTTCAACACCTGCAGCAGCGCGGCGATGATCGGTATACCTGATGGTTGCGGCTCCCTGAATTGAGCGTTTTATGCAGGCAAAACGTATTTTGGCAGTTGACCTTGGCGATAAACGCACCGGTTTGGCCATTGGCGATACCGAGACCCGTATGGCCGCGCCCTTCGAGCGGCTTGAAAACCTGACTCCTGAGGCGCTTGCCGCAGCTATTGCCGCCATTGTTGCCCGCGAGCAAATTGATGTGCTTGTTTGCGGCGTGCCGCTGCATGCCGACGGCTCGATCGGCCCGCGCGCCAAAATCACCGAAAAGTTTATTACGCTGCTTGAACAGGCCAGCGGCAAGCCCGTGCATCGGCAAGATGAACGCCTCACCTCGGTAGACGCGGAAGGTCGCCTGGCGGGCCACTTTACCCGCAAACAAAAACGTCAGCGTGTGGACGCCCTGGCGGCAGCGCGGATACTGCAGGATTATCTGGATGGCATGAGGTGAAACCGCGGCGCGGCAGGCTTCGCCTCCGGTATAATATGCCTATGGGCGAAGCGCGATACAACATTGGTCAGCTTGCAAAAGCCGCCGGCGTTGCCGCCACCACCGTGCGCTTTTATGAGCGTAAAGGGCTGATCCTGCCGGTGGGGCGCACCCTTAGCAATTACCGCTGGTACGATGATCGCTCGCTGGCCCGGTTAAGGCTCATTCGCCAGGCGCATGCGGGTGGTTTTTCGCTCGGCGATATTCGCGCCATGCTGAATTTGTCGCCCGATTCGCCCATCCAATGCCGCGGGGTAAACCAACTGATTGCTCAAAGGCTGGCCAAAGTTCGGGCGCAACTGAAAGAGCTTAAACGACTCGAAGCGGCCTTGGCGGCCGATCTGAAACGCTGCTCCCGCGGCGGCCGACAGCAGTGCGCCGTGCTTGAGCACCTGCGCAACCAAACGGGCGAGGGTGCCGCACGCGCGCTTGTCCCAACGAAATCGCGTGCCTGACGATTCCACAAGCTCTTTGGCGGCTTGGGCTGCTCGCCGTTCCGCCCCATAGTGTAGTGTCCCTAACGCCTCTTTACACTTGGCAACCTTTGCCAGAATTGTATCAGCATCCTTGGTCCAAGTAAATATTTTCGGGTTTGCGTTGTGC
>JAJXZA010000030.1 GCA_021780285.1 Planctomycetota bacterium | reverse complement strand
TTTATCGCGGGGTAGAGCAGCCTGGTAGCTCGTCGGGCTCATAACCCGGAGGTCGGGGGTTCGAATCCCTCCCCCGCTATTCAAAAAGGGCCAGCCCGAAGCTGGCCTTTTTTAATAGCTCTACTGATCACCTGCTCTCCTGCTCAAAGTCATTAAGGGCCATGCCAGCCCCATGCTGGCCATTTTTATTTATCCCCTTTTCAAGTCTTGATCAAAAGTTTGGCGCTTTGATATGCGGTTCCCTTGATGGAACCGACTCCCCCCGCCAGGAGAATCGCGAGCGGGCATCCGCACAAGCGCAGAGCTTGCGCCATATCGCGGCATTTGGTATCATGCCCACCATGGCTACATTAACGTATCGAACGGCGGGTGAATCGCATGGACCGGCTCTTATCAGCATCATTGAAGGCCTGCCCGCGGGCTTGCCAATTAACAGTGAAATCATTAATTCTGAACTTCGGCGAAGGCAAGGCGGCTATGGCCGCGGCGGACGCCAACGTATCGAAACTGATACCGCTACATTCCTGACCGGTGTACGGCGCGGCAAAGCGATTGGCTCGCCGCTGGTGCTGCAAATTGCCAACAAAGACAGTCGCCTCGACGAAACCCCCGCTCTGGTTAAGCCGCGACCCGGTCATGCCGACCTTGCCGGCTCCATCAAGTGGCTCACGACCGATTGCCGCGAAACCCTCGAACGCGCCAGCGCCCGCGAAACAGCCAACCGGGTGGCCGTGGGTGCGCTTTGCCGCTCACTGCTGGGCGCTTTTGGCATTAGCGTGGTGGGGTTTGTCACCCGAATTGCCGGCGCAGCGGCTAATGTCAGCCCATCTGACTCGCCCGAAGACCTGCTGACGCGCCGCGACGCCAGCGAGGTTTACTGCCCCGATGAGCGAGCCTCGCAGGCTATGATTGACCTCATTAAATCCGCCAAAATCGAGGGCGACACACTGGGCGGCGTTGTTGAAACCCGCGTCTATGGCTGCCCCATCGGGCTGGGCAGTTGTGTTCACTGGGACTGGAAGCTTGATAGCCGCATTGCCGCGGAGGTCATGGGTATTCAGGCCATTAAAGGGGTCGAGATTGGTCTGGGGTTCAAAACAGCTGAAATACCCGGCTCAGAAGTGCATGATCCCATTATGTACGACCCTGCCGAGCGAAACAGCCCCAATCTTGGATTTATCCGCGAAACCAACAATGCCGGCGGGCTGGAAGGCGGCATGACCAACGGGCAGCCCATTGTGGTAAGAGCCGCCATGAAGCCCATCAGTACTTTGCTAAAAAAGCCGATGCCCAGCGTAGACCTCAACACCAAAGCCGCCGGCAAGGCGGACTATGAGCGCAGCGACGTCTGTGCCGTCTCGGCGGCGGCGGTGGTGGTGGAAAATGTCATTGCCTTTGAAATTGCCCGCAGTATGGTTGAAAAGTTCGGCGGCGATTCGCTGGCCGAAATGCGAACCAACTACGACAGCTTTCTCGCAGCCGCCCGCGAATTAGGCAAACAGGCCGCCGAACAACTGCCTCGCTGATTGGGGTCAAGCCGCCATTACACGTCGGCCAACTGCTTTACAATATCGGCCATGGGCGTTTGCACGCAGGTGAAAATCGGCGTGTCGCGCAGCGTGAAACGGCTGCCTTCGGTTTCGCGCAGTTCCTGCACGAGGTCTAAAAAATCATCGGGCTTGTCGGTTTCAAATGCCACCACAAACTCCTGATCATCCAGACCAAAACTGTAGGTGGTGTTAAGTTTTACCGACGCATATTTGGTGCCAACGGCAATGTGCTCATCCATAATGCCCTGACGCGTCGGTTTGCTTAGCAGATACCAATCACGTGTTTTTACAAACGGATAAACAAAATTGTACTTCCGCCGGCCGGGCACAAGGTTGGTGCGAATGTCGTCGTGCGATGGGTCAATTTTATCCACATATGTGCTCCGCTTGCTCTGTGCAAGATAGCTGTAGGGCGAGAGTAAATATCCGCCGATGGGCAGGCGGTTCATAGCCGCGGAGAGGTTCTGCAGATGCTCAACCTCGTAGCTGATTTTCCAGAGCATAAAGTCAACGTCAGGCCGCGTGCCCACGCAGCTATAAGTAAGCAGAAGCATTTTGGAAGTATCGTTTTTGCCGATAAGGCCTACCAAATCGCCGAGCATGGCGCGCTGCTGTTCCTGCGGCAACCGTCGGAACTCGGCCATAAGCTTGTAAAACGCAAACGAAATAAACTGCCGGCGCATGGCCGGTTTGCCGCCCGCGGCCGCCTGGGCCTCGGTTGCCGGCCGACCGGCGGTTCCATGCGATGCGGCTTGCGGGCCATGCCCATGAATCACTTCCGCCATAATAATGCTCCAACAGAGTTATAAACTTCCGCACGCCGAAACGAGCGGTCTAAACGCAGCAGTATAACCGCCGCACCTTTGTAATTTATCCGCCCGCGGCCTTGGCTCCAAGCATCTGACGTGCAGCCTTCAAGGCTGCAGCCCGATCCGGTAAGCGGTTCTCAAGCTGCAGGTCATAGAGGTCATAAAGCCACTGCTTAAACTGCGGGCCAGGCGTCGCACCAAGGTGAATTAAATCTTCACCGGTTACAAAGGGTTCCGGTGCTACCCCATCGGCGCGAAGTTCCGCTATGCGCTGCCGCAGAATCTCAGCCTGCTGCTTGGGCGCTCGCGTGGAGTAAAGTGCCAGCAGATTATCGCTTAGCCGATGAGCCAACAGGCGTTTGAACCGGGCAAGCGGCAAATCCCGCCACTTCTCCAGCACCACCAGGTTCTCCAGTAACCACCCGACATCGGCCGTCTCATGGCTGCTAAGCGCAAGCGCCGTACGAAGGGCATCGGCCGTTTGCCGGGCGGCGGGTGCTGCCGGGCAATACTCTAAAACAAGCGCTGTCAACCCCGCACCAAAGCTAATGTGTGCCGGCAGGGTGCCGAGGCATCCCGGCCGCTCGCCGCTATGGTTAGCCGTGGCGATGGGCAAAATATGGGAGAGCAAGCCAGACTCGAATAATAACTGCCCTGCCCGGCCTCGCGTAGGATGCCGCATAATATGCCGCAGTTCTTCGCCGATGCGCTCACGGCTTACTCCCGAAATATCAGCCGCAGCCCGCTGCATGGCATGCCAGGTTGCCGGCTCGATGTCAAAGTCCAGCCGTGCCGCAAAACGAACCGCTCGAAGAACGCGTAAATGATCTTCGGCAAACCGGGCGGCGGCATCGCCAATGGCCCGCAGGATTTTGTTTTGAATATCAGCTTGGCCGCCTACATAATCGTGCAACACACCGGCAATCGGGTCCCAGAAAAGACCATTGCAGGTAAAATCGCGCCGGTGGGCATCGCGCTGGGCATCAGCAAAGGTAATGTCCACCGGATGGCGTCCATCTTCATAGCGGCCATCCGAACGAAAGGTTGCTACTTCAATGGGCCAGCCTCGCCTGTGAACGAGAATGACGCCAAATGCAGCGCCCACCTTTTGGCCGTGAGGAAACAATTGGAGTATTTGAGCCGGCCGAGCAGAGGTGGCGACATCAAAATCTTTTGGCTCAAGCTGCATGATCTGGTCGCGCACACAGCCACCGGCAAAATAAGCCACATATCCCGCCTGCTGGAGTTGCCGCACAATATCGGTAGCGACATGCTGTGCTGTTAAGTCCTTGGACATAACGTAAATTGTACAGCGATTTGGCATTCAATGAATGGTATTTAGGTGCATTACCCTCCCGACGGCATTTGGAGGCAACCTTCGCCGACGGTATCTTCCTCATTATGGAACCAAGCACACTCTCACAGCCTAATCCGACTCCAAACAGCCCTGCTGGAACAAACCATTACCGTACCCGTACTGTTATTCTTATCGCCGTAGTATTGATTGCCATCGTCGCTATTGTTCAATTGCCTCTCTTTCGCCGGTACATCGCCCCCTATATTGGCCTGACCAAAGGCCCTGACAATATTCGCTGGCTAACGAGCCTTAAAATGGCCAAAGCTGAGGCTCGCACCCTGCACCGCCCTATTGTGATTGATTTCTGGGCTGACTGGTGTGCCCCCTGCCGAGAGATGCGGGCCGCAGTCTGGCCCGACACCAAGATACAGCGACTGGTAACCGAGCATTTTGTGCCGCTATCAATAGACACCAGCACTTCCCGTGGTGGCAAACTGTTGGCAAGCTACGGCCAAGAGGTAATTCCAACCATTGTAATTGCCGATACCGCCGGCCGCGCAATCATAATCGGTCATACCATGACGGCCACTGAGCTTGCGGCGTTTTTACACCGTGCGCTCCCCCATCATCCGTAACCGGCGCCGCGCAATTAACAGCACTTCGCTTATAGTGATCGGAGCCTCGGAGCCTCCGATTCAGCCGGGTACATTTGTCCTTTTTAGCTCAAGCTGATAAACTCCCTTTCTTCCCATCCATTCATAATGCCGGCTTGCGCGGCTGTGCAGGGCGATGCTGCGATTGTGGTCGCTCACGCCAGATTTACTCACTGGAGAATAAGAGTGAAGTCCTTTAACTACTCAATTACCCCTGCTCGCTTTTATAAAGTCACGCGGACTCTTCTGGCCCTTCTTGGTTTTGTGGTCACAACAAATGTCGGCGACTTGGCGGCGGCGCACCCGCCTGTCGTGCCCGTGGGCGGTGGTTCTTATGCATCTTACCCGCCAAAATCTGCCGGGCCAGGCGCCCAGCGCATGCTGGCATGGCAGTTTCCGCTGGTAGCATCCACGCGTAAAGCCATCCCCACCAACAAATACTGGACGTGGCTGCTCCGCGGCAAGGCTTCCGGCAATTTGTGGAGTTATCCCTGGCGTGTGGACCCCACTAACCAAGGCATTAATCTCTTTTTTCCAAAGCACTCGAATGCCGACGGCACCGATGCTGTATGCAACGCGCCGCTGCAGGTAGGCGAGCAAGGGTTTACCGACACCGGCGTACAGGTAAAACGATGGGGCGATTGGACGCTTACGTTCAGGCTGGTGCAGCAATCACAAAAATATCTCGATGTAACGCTGGGCGAAGGCATGCCGCTCGTGTGGATACAGCCGCACGGGGCTTCGCTGACAATTACCGCCGACAATAACGCCGTGTTTCTTCGACCCGATGGAAATAAGGCGAGTTTTCCCTATTATCGGCGCAGCCTCATCATTCGCGTGGCCAATCGTATGTATGGTATTTACTTGCCGCCCAATTCGGTCATGACCCAGTCCACGTCTAACCACACACGCCTGGATATCTCCGAAAGCAGCGCCACGCCCTTTGCGGCGATCGCCCCGCTTAACGCCCGACGCGATCTGGCGTTTTATCGTCCAGTGGCGGCGTCCCTACCCATTGGAAGTCATTACGACTGGACTTACGACGCGTCCAGCGGAAGGGTGACCACAACATGGCATGTGCTCACGAAGGCCCTTGTGCCCAATAGCCCGCCGTTAGTGGCCCAGAGCTGGCTGCCCCACCAATGGATGCAGGCTCATTACACTCTTAACCTTAACGGACCTTCGTACTTTTCGCCTCGCGGGCCGCTTAAAACTTGTGTTGGCAATAATTTCAAACTCTCGTGGAGCTTCGGTGGTTTCCTGCCATTCTTGCCGGCCCCGGGGACTTTTGCCAAGGCCGCTGGTTTCAATACCACCATCATGAAGACTTTGCTGGCACATTGCGCCAATAACCCCAACTACGGTGACGACACCTATTGGGGTGGCAAAGATTTATTGCGCTTTGCCCAATACATGGCAATGGCCCATGAGCTGGGCAATCCGCTTGCCAACAAGCTGCGGCACGAAGCAAGCCACGCCCTGGGCGACTGGCTTACCTACTCCCCTGGCGAGGCGGCCCATTACTTCGCATGGTATAACAACTGGCATGCTTTGGTAGGCTTTAAGGACAGCTACGACTCGGCAAAATTCAACGATCAGCATTTTCATTACGGCTATTTCACGTACAGCACCGCCCTGTTGGCCATGCAGGATCCCGACTTCCTCAAGAAATTCGGCCCAATGATCACGCTCGTGGCAATGGAATACGCCAACTGGAACCGCAAGGATAATCGCTTCCCGCTCCTGCGCACCTTTGACGTGTGGGCAGGCCATTCCTGGGCAGGCGGCCTTGGCTCGCCGGGTGGAGAAAATCAGGAATCAAGTTC
>JAJXZA010000028.1 GCA_021780285.1 Planctomycetota bacterium | reverse complement strand
GCGATACTCAATCCAGTGAATCTATCTTAAAGGGGTAAATCATGGCAAGCGTAACCAACATCAGCGGCAACCGGCTAATTCAATTCGCCGATGGTCAGGGTATCCGGCGGACAATCCGGCTGGGCAAATGCTCGGCCAAAAAAGCCGATACTGTCCGGCTGCATATTGCAGAGTTGGCCAATGCTAAACTATCTGGTCAGCCTGTGGACTCGGCTACAGCTCATTGGTTGGCGGGCATTGGCGATATATTGCATGCGAAGTTGGCTGCTGTTGGGTTGTGCGAAGGTAGGAAGGGTAAGGCGTCTGCAACTGTAAGAGATATGCTGCGCAAGTACGACGAACTGCAGCTACCGCATCTAAAGCCAGCCACGGCCACGTTCTACGGCCATACCAAGCGTAATCTCACTAAGTATTTTGGCTCGAACAGGCCGCTGGCCAGCATAACTCCAATAGATGCCGATGGTTTTCGGGCTTTCTTGCGTAAAGAGGATCTTGCGACGGCCACTGTAAACCGCCGCGTGGTGGCAGCTAAAACTGTTTTTCGGCGGGCATTGCGTTGGGATATGCTACCGAAAAATCCCTTTGACGGTATCGTCGGTGGAAACTCTTACAATGAGGATCGAAAGTATTTCGTAAAGCCAGCCGATGCCATGAAGCTATTGGACGCATGCCCTGATGCAGAATGGCGCGTATTGGTGGCCTTGAGCCGCTTTGGCGGCCTGCGGATACCGAGCGAAGCCAACGGCCTGACGTGGGCCGACGTTGACTGGGATAAAGGCACGTTGCACGTCAAAAGCCCTAAAACCGAACACCATGCGGGCCAAGCAAGTCGCATCTTGCCGCTATTCCCTGAATTGCGTAAAGCCTTGTTGGAAGCGTTTGAAGCCGCCGAGGCTGGCGGCGAGCCTTGGATAATCAGCAAGCATCGTGGGGCGGGCGTGAATCTTCGCACGCATCTTGAGAGGATTATCCTGCGGGCGGGGCTTATACCTTGGCCCAGATTGTGGCACAACATGCGGGCTTCTCGCCAAAGCGAGTTGATGGCCGAGTATGATTTGACCACGGCTTGCCGCTGGCTGGGTAATTCGCCGTCTGTGGCCGCCCGGCATTACGCGATGGATACCGATACGGATGGTTCTTTCCAAAGGGCCGTCGGTCAAACGTCGGCCAAGCCAGAAAGAGCGCTGCAAAATGCGCTGCAGTACACGGCGGAAACGGCCAGAAACGGCCAGCAAGCCGAAAGCCATGAGGTGCAAGATCGCCAATATTTACAGGGTAATTCCGATGTATGCAGCGATTTGCATATCAAAGGGATGGGCGTTGAAGGACTCGAACCTTCGACCTTACGGGTGTGATCCGTACGCTCTAACCAACTGAGCTAAACGCCCGCTCAATTGCCTGAAAAATACCACCCCACACGCCCATATGCAAGCATTGACCTTGCCGCCAAACCCGTTTAGCATCGCCTCTCTGTTTTTGGAGGCCTTGTGAACGCTACTTTCTCCGCCCGTAATGTTGCCGGCAAATTCATTGTCCTCGACGGCATTGATGGCTGCGGCAAGAGTACCCAACTGCACATGCTCCAAACCATGCTCGAACAGTTCGGCGCTACGATCCTCTGCGTACGCGAGCCGGGCGGCACCGCCATCGGCGAACACATCCGCGAACTGCTGCTTAGCTCCAAAGGCGAAGGCCTTAACATGCGGGCTGAAATGCTCCTTTACATGGCCAGCAGGGCACAACTCGTCGGCGAAAAAATAGGGCCGGCCCTCGCGGCGGGGCAAACCGTGCTTTCCGACCGCTATGTCAGCAGCACGCTCGCCTACCAAGGCAGCGCCGGCGGATTGGCCATAGACAGCATCATGCACGTCGCCCAGGCAGCCGTTGACGGAACCTGGCCCGACTTAACCATTATCCTCGACCTCCCGCTTGAAAAAGCCATGACGCGCCTGCAATCGCCCGGAAAGTCCGCGAGGAAAAAGCAGGCTCCGCAGCCCGGCCTCTTTCAAGACCGCATTGAGCAGCGTCAACTCAATTATCATGAGCTTGTGCGACAAGGATTTTTGCTGCAGGCCAAAGATTACAGCGATCGCTACAAAGTGGTATCAGCCATTGGCACGCCCGAATCCGTTTTTCAGCGGGTACAGGCGGCCGTATGCGAACATTTTACCCGCGGTTAAGCCAGCTGCCGATGCCATAAACCGATAAAGCCACAAAATCTTCCCACCCTCAAAAACCCAAACCGCAAGGCATCAATACCTCACGGCCTAACTTCCTAAAGCCATCTCGGCGGCCTTGCGCATAACCTCCACCGGCGGAGCCATGCCCGTAAAGCCCTTAAACTGTTCCATTGCCTGGCCCAGCAGCATATCCAACCCATAAATCATTTTGGCGCCCGCCGCACGCGCCTGGCGCAGCAGCAGCGTTTCGTGTGGGTTGTACACGGTGTCAAATACCAACTGCCCCGGCATAATCGCCGCACCTTCCGGCAATGGCGACGCGTTTATATTCGGGTGCATGCCCACAGGAGTACAATTGACAAGCAGGCCAAATTCCGCCGGCTTAAAGTCATCGAGCGACTTACTCCCCAGCGCCATCGAATCGCCACCCATCGCTTGAACTAACTCCGCCCCACGCGCGGCTGTGCGATTAAAAACCGTCACCCGCCAATTCATCTCTTTTAAGGCGTAAACCACAGCACGCGCCGCACCACCAGCGCCAAACACCGCCGCACGCTGGCCGGCAGGTACCGGCGGCTTCGCACCAGCCAATGCCGCGCGTATGCCTTCAATATCGGTATTAAGGCATCGCCCTGGTCTGTTCGCCTGCGAAAACAGCAGCGTGTTGGCAGCGCCAACGGCATCAGCACCCGGCTCCACCGTCAGACCTCTTTCGCGGGCATAGCGCAAAGCATTTTCCTTATGCGGAATCGTCACGCTGCAACCGCCAAAATGCAGCCCCGCACAAGCCCGCAGGGCATCTGTCGTCTGCACAAATACCCGATAGTCTGGCTCGATGGGTAAAGGAATATAACAGCCGTTAAAATCCACCGCCGCAAAGCCCGCATTATGAATGGCCGGGCTAATTGAATGTCCCACCGGCCAGCCTGCCACGCCAAAAACGCGCGTCGCCGCATCGTGCCGCTGCACGCGATAAGTCTCGCGCAACACCGGCAGCGCCAACTGCCCGGGAGCGCTGCCCGCCACATCAGGCAACGCGGCAAAGTTATAGGGAGCGCCAAACTTGCCCGCCAGCAGACGCGTTATAGCGCCCATTTCGCCCATGGCCAGGCTCAGCAGCGGCCGCGCATCCTGCCGCGCATGCACGCCGTACAACTCCAAGGCGCGAATGGCATCCGCCAGCGAACGCGCCAAAAAAACCATTTTAAGCCACGCCGCCTGAGAAACCGCCTGCAGCCGCCTTAGCCGTTGCGGTAAATCCATCGGCACACCTGAAAAGTCATGTGCCGAAACCACCAGCTGCGCGCACCCATTTTGGCTTGTGCCGGCCTGCCCGTTAAACCACCCGGCCACCGCCTGCCGCAATCGCGCCGATTGCTCAATTGCCTGAAGCTCAATGTCTAGAAAGTCTGCTCCGCAGCCAAGTGCATGTTCAAATAACCGCACGCGGTCATCATCGCCAAGGTCACACAACCCACCCTCCCACCTCGGGCGAATGGTTACCATGGTCAACAATTGCTGGCCATCGAGCTTGCGCGCCGCCTTTCCCGCGTTAATGGCGGCTGCAATTAATTCTTTATCGGCGACGTCCGCACGCAGCTCAATCATGTCGGCGCCCAACGCAGCCGCCGCCGCTATCTGCTCGGCCCAAGGCCGCGCAGCAGCGTGTGCCGGCACAAAAATCGGAACCGTCAGCCGCGTCATGCCTGTACCCCCGCTTTATTTGCGTTGCGTGCTGATTTTTTCCTGTCCCGCGAAGGGGCCTTTTTCTTAAGCGCAACCTTGGCAACGTTGGAGTCTTTGGGCAAGGCAACCAGCGCCGGCCGTTTGCCTCTCTCCAGCATTTTAAGCACCTGCAAATTAACCGCATCCCAAGCTTGGCCGTCAGGCGCCGCGCCCTTGGGCGTTTCAAGTATCTTGGGCGTACTCTTAAAGCGTTTATCACGCACAATAACACCGAAGGCATCCAAGCCTACATAACCGTGTCCAATATGCGTGTGCCGATCCACCCGGCTGCCTAACTCCCGGCGGCTGTCGTTGAGGTGAAATACCCGCAGCCGCTCCAAACCAATATGCCGGTCAAACTCGCCAAGCATGGCCTCGGCGCCGCGCCGCGTGCTAATGTCGTAACCTGCGGCAAGCACATGGCAGGTATCAAGGCAAATGCCGATACCGGCGGCATTACCCACAGCTTTAATCACCTGTGCCCAATGCTCAAATCGCCAGCCCAGCGATGCGCCCTGGCCGGCGGTTGTTTCAAGGCACAGCACCACATCGTGCGGAGCCTGCGCTATAACTTTATTGAGCGAATCGGCAATGCGCGCCAGGCCCACCTCTTCACCGTCGCCGCCATGCGAGCCGCCATGCGTTACAAGGTATTTGATGCCCAGTTGCGAGCATCGCCAAAGCTCCTGCGAAAAGCTGGCGATGCTTTTTTGGCGCAGCGCCTCGTCACCCGAAGCCAGATTAATCAGGTACGAGTCGTGCGCGACCATGTCTTTAAAGTGCAGCGATGCCGCCTGCCGCCGGAATGCGGCAATGGCGTCAGGTTCCAGCGGTTTGGCCTGCCATTGCTGCTGGTTGCGCGTAAACACCTGCACAGTGTCGAGTTTGAGACCAGCCGCTTCATCAAGGGCATTGTTTAAACTGCCGGCAATCGAAAGGTGCGATCCGTACATCAGCTTGCCGCCCCGCCATCCACCGCATTGCTGTCATTGCCGCCGACGGCGTTGCCCGCGTCTGCCGGCGTTGGCGCGTACCCTGCCGAAAGCGAGCCTGGGGCCGGCGCCGCCGCAGCGTCATTATCTATCACACGCACCACCACCTGTGAGCCGCTCACACGAACAACCTGCACCGCCGTGCCGCGCTCTACGACGGTAGCCTCGCTAAGCGAGTCAATGCGTTTGCCGTCAATTTCACATATTCCCGCGGGCCGTAACGTAGTTACCGTTACACCGCACCGCCCTATAAGCGGCAACAGCAGGTCGCTCGTTTTGTCGCTGCCGGGCGTGCCCACCGGCAGCGCTGGTTTTGGCCGCGCAAGCATAATGCGCCGCCCCACCGGGCTTTCAGGATAATATTTTACGATGGCCCAGCCCACCAGCGGCGTTGCCAGCAACACGCCAAAAAGGCTAAGCACGCCAACCGCATCGCTGATTTCAAAGCACACCACCACACCGCCCGCAACGCAGGCCACGCATATCAGCGCCAGCAAACCATGCGCCGGAACAAACAGTTCTGCAAATAAGAACACCGCCGCCGCCAAAAAAAGCGTGATCGCCGCCAATGTCAAATCTACATGCATACAATTCGTGCTCCCCAATAAGCGGCACCCACGGCCCAAAACATCCAGCTCGTATTATCCGCCGAGGCCCGCCATTCGCCAATACTCTTTGCGCTACACACCTGAAATATCTTGCTTTTTTACAAGCGGCGTCCCGCGCGCCACTTCAAACTCACAATTCCCGACGCCAGTCGCGCGGTCGGCAGGCCGCGTTGCGGGGAAGCGGCATCGCTCAACGGGCTTCTTTTACCAAAACCTGGTTTTCGTGCAGTTCAACCACCACCACCGTGGCGCCTTCTTCAATAAACTCGCCGGCGGTAATCACATCCACCGGCTGCCGGTCAAACTGCGCTTTGCCGGCCGGGCGTAAGTCGCTGGTGGCACGCCCGATGGCTCCGACAAAAAGCGTCTCCGGCAAAACCGACGCCATACTGATGGCCTCCGCCGCCCCGGGCCGCAACGCCACGCGTTTAAGCCCGGGCGTAAGCGATATAAAACGCCCCAGCAAAAGCAAAATGGCCACCCCGCCAAACGTCCCCAGCACCACCACCCCAACGCCCTTTTGCAGCGACCCGGCAGTATTCGCCGAAAAGCCGATACCGCCCGCCGGGCCGCTGGGTACAAAGCTGGCGACAATGCCCACCACAATCAAAATAAAACCCGGTATCGCCAAATGCCCGATACCAC
>JAJXZA010000119.1 GCA_021780285.1 Planctomycetota bacterium | reverse complement strand
GTAATAAAACGACCTGATGCCTCACATCTGCGGGTAACGCCTTTCACCGCCTCTGCACAAATCAGCTTCAGTCAAGCGGTTTAAGACAACGCAACCGGCTCTTGCTGTTGCCAAATGTATTTCCAACGGGTATACTTTGGATATACATAAGGGGATTTGCCATGATTAAAACACTGACCAAACACGGCAACAGCTACGCCATGGTGATTGACAAGCCAATCCTCGAATTGCTGCGTGCAACGCCTCATACGCCCTTCCACGTCATCTCCGACGGACGCTCGCTGGTATTAACTCCTGTGCGAAGCGCCAAGGACGAGGATAAATTCGACCAGGCGCTTGCGATGGTGCACAAACGCTTTGGCCGGGCGATGAGAAAGCTGGCGGAGTAGCATGTGGCGTCGCCATTATTCCTTCACTTGGATCAAGTCCTGCGGCTCCATGAAAGCCTCATCGAGCATTATGGCGGTGCCACTGGCACCCGCGACATGCCGCTGCTTCAGTCGGCTCTGGCTATGCCGCAGGCAAGCTTTGGAGGCGGGTTTTTACACACAGATATCTTCGATATGGCGGCCGCCTACCTGTACCACATCGTTCAAAATCATCCATTCCTCGACGGCAATAAACGAACCGGATCTGCAGCAGCCATCGTTTTCCTGGCAATAAACGACATTTCCATCGAAGCCGATGAAGACGGGCTTGTCGCCATGACCATCGCAGTCGCCGAAGGGCACGTGAACAAGAAGCAGATAGCAGAGTTCTTTCGAGAGCGCGTACGCTGAACCAACGCTATTCTTTTACTGCGGCTCAGAAACAGCTCGCCGTCGCCGTCCCCAAGGCGGTCACGATAAACGGAAACACAACGCGCAAGCGGCCTTTCGCTCATCACGAGTCAGGAATGACGAAGATCATTACCCCGGCCAAGCTTGAAATTGCTGCAATACTTCGGGCAAACTCTTGATGCCGCGCTTTTTGGCAAGGTGCACATAATGGTACATGCTGCGCCGATAGTGGCGCTCCACGCGGTGGTCCACCGCTATGTTCCAGCGGCGCATCTCGGCGAAGGCCCATTGCCAGACGTGGTATTCTTCCAGGCAGCGCGGCCGAAACTTGCGAAAGCCTATCGCATGGTGCCCCACTTCGTGCATGAAGATGCACGCGCTCACCGGCGAACGCGGCTTCGGCGATGAAATCATCCGCTTGACCTCGCCATTGCTGTAGTGAAGTTCGTAGGCAACGCCGCGCATGGAGCTGCGCCATTTGCGGATGGATATCTGATAGCGATCTTTCATGGCGGTTACAAGCTCATCGTAAAACACCCGCCGGTTGCGCGTATGTTCGCGCAGCTTGGCACTCCGCTGGGCCTTTACCGCATGGTCCAGCACTCTGCCCACCGGCAGCAGCAGCCGCGATTCGACTGATGTGATCTCCACATGAGACTGGTTTAACTCGGCTTGAGACATAAACAACCCTGACTCCGCCACAAATAATACCCATTATTATCGGCTTAACGGCTTGCTAACTTGTATTTTTTGTTGCGTTCTCTGGCGGCCCGGCTGATCGCTCGCCCCCAGCCCGCAACCACGCACTGAATTTGCGTTCCGGCAGGCACACGCCTGTGGTGCAAACGGCCGCGGCAACCACAAGTTCAATTGCATCGTCCACCAAAAGCCCGCCCGGCGGAATCTTAATCTCCAGCCGCCAGGTAAGATCGCCCGCATGCCGCAGCTCCGGGCCATCGTCCGGCGATGACGGCGCCGGCGCAGGCGAAGAACCCGCCGATTCGGTATGAACTTCCAGCGGCCGAGTTGCGTCGCCATTTATCTGCGCTGCAAATGCAATACGTTGGAGGTCGGCTATGTAAAACTGCGGCGGCAGCTTGAGCACCGCCACACATGGGAGCGTTTTACCGCTCCATGGGGTGGCTACGGGTTCGCTGATGCAAGCTTCAAACACAGCGCCAGCCAATTGAAGCGCCCGCATCGAGGCGCCATCCAGCGAAACCACCACCGAGAGCATACTGGCAAAATGTTCAGGCCGCTGCGCTATAAGCGATGCAAAAGCTGCCAGCGCCGCATGCTCGGCCACCAAAAACCGCTCACTACCGGTACGCTGGCGCAGCATCGCAAGCCCGCGAATGGCCCAGGCATTGGCGGAAGGCACCGCATTGTCGGCTCCGGTTTTTATGCGGGCAAACAAGGCATCGTGCTCGCTTGAGCTTAAATAAAACCCGCCCTGCCCGGCATCGGTAAAGTTGCGAATCATGCGGTCGGCCAAATCGGTCGCGGCCGCGAGATAATCTGGCCCGCTCGCCGAAGCGCCGGCCACCGCCCGCTCGCTTTGCCCCAGCGCCGCCAGCGCCACAATTAAAAACGCGTAGTCTTCCAAAAATGCCGGTATATCGGCGGCCCGGCCCCCGCAGCTTACGCGCAGCAGCCCACCGGAAGCGCTGCGATGCGTATGCAAAATATAATTTGCTGCGCGGCGGGCGGCTTTCAGGTAACGCGGCTCGTTAAGCAGGTCGCCGGAAACCGCCAATGCATAAATCATAAGGGCGTTCCAACCGGTAAGCACCTTGTCGTCGGTGCCCGGCCTGGGCCGTCTGCCGCGCACCTGCCGCAGCGTTTGAGTGATGCCCTCCAGCCGCTGCTGAATGGCTGCAACCGCCACACCATGCTTTGCGGCAAGCTGTGCAATGGTGCGCCGCATGGTTAAAACGTTTGTGCCTTCCCAGTTGCCCGGCTCGGTTATGCCAAACGCTTCGGCAGCGAATTGTGCATCGTCTTGGTCGGGCAGACTACGGCGCAGATCGTCCATGCTCCATACATAAAACCGGCCCTCATGCCCCTCGCTGTCGGCATCGAGCGAACTGTAAAAGCCGCCCTCGGCCGCGGTCATTTCATCAAGCCAAAAGTCAAAAGTCCGCCGGGCCGTCACCGCATAATCAGGCCGGTGCAATTGCACCGCCGCCCGCGCATAGGCCAAACCGAGTTGGGCGTTGTCGTAAAGCATTTTTTCAAAGTGCGGCACCAGCCAGGCTTCATCGGTGCTATAGCGCGCAAAGCCGCCGGCAAGTTGGTCGAATAGGCCGCCCGTCATCATGCCATCAAGCGTTTTAACCAGCATCTGCCGGGCAGGGGCTATTGTTTCGTCGGGCAGTTTTATGCCGTCATCGCCGCCAGGCGCACCGGCGGGCCACTCCGCTTCTGCCGGCAAAATATCCAGCCACAGGTTGAGCAACTGGCTGGGCGGAAACTTGGGCGCTCCGCGCCGGCCGCCGTGGACATCGTCAAAGGTTTCAACACAGCGAGCGATCATACGGGTTAAACACGCGGCTGCATCCAAGGGGCCGGCCTGCGGGCCTTGCTGCGCGGCATGTTCCCTGCAGGCGGCGGCAATTTGCCCGGCCTGCTGCAGCACCTGATCGCGTTGATTTTGCCAGGCATCGGCCAGGGCTTTTATGACGCGCGTAAAGCTGGGCCGCCCGTAGCCATCCATCGGCGGAAAATAAGTGCCCGCGTAAAACGGCTCAAGGTCCGGCGTAAGCCAAACGCTCATGGGCCAGCCGCCGCTGCCGGTAACGAGCTGCGTGGCGAGCATATAAAGCTCATCGAGGTCCGGCCGCTCTTCGCGGTCTACTTTAATATTGATAAAGCTCTCATTAAGCAGAGCCGCAACCTGCGGGTCTTCAAACGATTCATGCGCCATAACATGGCACCAATGACACGCGGCATAACCAATCGAAAGAAAAATGGGCTTGTTGCACCGCCGCGCCTCGGCCAGCGCTTCGCTGTTCCAGATTTGCCAGTCCACGGGGTTGTGCGCGTGCTGTCGCAGGTAGGGGCTTGTCGCATGAATTAAACGATTGGGCGGTGCCGCTGAAGTTGTCATTAGCCAAATCCATAACCAGAGTGTGTCGGGTGCGGCCCGGCATCCTTGCCGGTTCGCCGCGGTGCTATGTTGCTTCGGTCATCTGCCGATCTTGCCGCGCGAGCTGCCCGCAGGCGGCGGCGATTTCGCGGCCGCGGCTTTTGCGAACGTGGGCGTTTACATGCAGTTGCCGCAGTATGTTTTGAAATGCGAGCATCGTCGCCCCGGCAGGCCGCCGGAAATTCAGCTCGGGTACTTCGTTGTAATAAATGAGATTAACGTTGGCGCGCAGCCGTCGCGATACCGCAGCAAGCTCCCGCGCATGCTCCGGCAGCGTATTAACGCCGTCGAGCATAATGTACTCCAACGTGACCTCGCGGCCGGTTTTATCAAAATAATATTTGCCAGCCTGCACCAGCTCATCAATACCGATGCCCCTGGCCCAGGGAATAATCTCGCGGCGCAGCGCGTCGTTGGGTGCATGCAGGCTTATGGCCAGCGTTACCGGCAGGCCCTCATCGGCGAGTTTGCGCATTTGCGGCGGCAGGCCCACGGTGCTTACCGTTATTTTGCGAGCGCTGATGTTGAACGCCCATGGCGCCATCAGCACGCGAATGGCGGCCACCGCAGCGTCAAAGTTTGCCAGCGGCTCGCCCATGCCCATAAACACCACATTGGTAAGCCGCCGCTCGGCCGGCAGCATTTGGCAAAGCCGCAATGCCTGTTCAATGATTTCGTCGGCGGCAAGGTTGCGCTTCAGCCCGGCAAGGCCGCTGGCACAAAACGCACACCCTACGGGGCAGCCAACCTGCGTCGAAAGACACGCCGTGCGGCGATGTTTAACGATGGTGCGGCCAAAATCGTCAGCGTCGTCGTCATCACAGGGTATCATGACCGTTTCGGTCAGGCCCCCATCGCGCCAACGAACCAGCAGTTTCTCCGTGCCGTCGGTTGCGGTCAAATGCCGTACCTGCTCACCGGAATAGATGCGGAAGTTCTCAGTAAGCCAGGCGCGATCTCCCGCCGAGAGATTGGTCATCTGCGTAAAATCGGTTTTTCTTTTTTGGTAAAGCCATTCGACAATCTGCCTGCCCCGAAACGCCGGCATGCCCACAGCGGCAACCCGTTGGCTGATGCTCTGCGGATCAAGGGCAAGGAGACTATGTTGTGCAAGCGGCCCGGCGACACCAACCGATGTGGCTTCCGTGCCGCCCGCCGTATCAGGTCCAGGTTCGGTCATTTGAAACAGCATACCACCGCCGGGCGCCGGCACCAAACATCGGACGCCTTTTTTTCGCGGCAATGCTTGCCCCCATGTGCCATCGAGCTTGGCCCGCGGTAAAATTGCCGCCTGTTATCCGCCTTGATCCGCGTCATCCGCGGTTAAACAGGCGGCAGGTCTCCTCGATCGGCCCCCTCGGCTCCTCCGTTCCGGGTGCAGCGACCCACCGCTGGCTCATTACGTCATAACTGTTTATGATGTCTTTCATGGTTACGCACCTGGCGGTGCGACGTAGACAGGAAGTATCTATGCCTTTATTCGATTCCCGCGGCAAGAGTATTTTGCCTATTCCCACACAACTCGATCGCATGGCTCCGATGCCGGCCGACCAGCCTGCATTTGCAACCCGCAACGCCATGGAGTACCAGCGCTGGCGGCAAATGACCGTTGACGAAATGCTGCTGGAAAACCGGGTGGTGTTTTTAATCGGCGAAATCAACGACGCCTCCGCCACCAACGTCATCATGCGATTGCTGTACCTGCAATCGCTGCGTAAGGATCAGGACATTAACCTGTACATTAATTCGCCCGGCGGAGCCGTAGACGACACCCTTGCCATCTACGACACCATGAAGTTCTTAACGTGCGACGTTGCCACCTTCTGCGTGGGTCAGGCGATGAGCGGCGGAGCCGTGGTGCTCGCGGCCGGCGCTAAAGGCAAGCGCTACGCTCTGCCCCACGCCAAAGTCATGATTCACCAGCCGTTTGGCGGAATCTATGGCCAGGCGGCGGACATTGCCATCCAGGCGGAAGAAATTCTTAAAACCAAGGAAACTCTTACCGACCTGCTCGCACGCCTCACCGGCCAACCACGCGAACGCATCGCCGAAGATCAGGAACGCGACAAATATTTTGATGCCCAGGCGGCCAAAGCTTACGGCTTGGTGGATGAGGTACTCGAAGAAACCAACCTGGCAAAGAAGGATGAAATCGCCAAGGCCCAGCAGAGCAAGCCAGCCTGATGGCCTCCAATGAGCCTTGGCTCAGCTACCTTTGGCGCGGCCGTCAGCAG
>JAJXZA010000267.1 GCA_021780285.1 Planctomycetota bacterium | reverse complement strand
ATTTGTGATGAACAGCAGATACTCTGTTTTGCCCCGGCCTTTTGGAACGGTCACGACCCCATTCTCAAGGAACGCATGTTTGGCCTTACCAACCAGGAAGGCAACCATGGTGAAGACGTCAAAGAACTCTGGTTTTATCTCGACAACACCCCTTCCCACAGCTACATGAAAATGGTGTACCGCTACCCACATGCCGAGTTTCCGTATCGGCAGCTTGTGGAAATCAACCGGCACCGCGGACTCGACCAACCCGAGTACGAAATCGCCGACACCGGCGTATTTGCCGACAACGCTTTTTTCGACATTACGCTTGAATATGCCAAACGCGAGCCAGGCGTTATTTTGTTTCGGTGCAGCGCCAAAAACTGCGGCAAAAACCCCGCCGTTCTTCATGTGCTGCCCACCCTCTGGTTTCGCAACACCTGGTCTTGGGGCGCTGTACCCGGCAAAGAACCGGTCATTCGCTGGCACCATACAAACAATCCGCGGCAGTCGGCATTGCATGCCCAGCGACTCGATAACCGTTCGCTGTATCTTTATGCGCTCGAGCCGCTTGAAACACTCTTTACCTTCAACGAAACCAACCGCAAGAAACTCTGGGGCGCATCCAACACCCATCCAGCCGTAAAAGATGCTTTCCACGATTTTCTTGTCGGCGGGCAACACGACGCCCTGCACGCCGAACCTTGGGGAACAAAAGTTTCCCCGCACTATCAATTGCGACTGGCACCGGGTGCAACCCAGCAAATTATGATCGTGCTTTCCGAAACTCCTCTGGACAATGCCTTCGACCAATTTGAAGAACTTTTTACCCGCAGAATTGCCGAGGCCGATGCCTTTTATGCCGATATGCTTCCTCAAAGCTGCGATCCGCGGGTACGACCGGTGCAGCGGCAGGCTATGGCCGGTTTGCTCTGGAGCAAACAATTTTACAACTACGATGTAAACACATGGCTCCACGGCGACAGCGGAGATAAGCCACCGGCCCAGCGACTGTCAGGCCGCAACCGCCATTGGCCCCATTTCAAGGCCCATGATGTCATCATCATGCCTGATAAGTGGGAATATCCCTGGTTTGCCGGTTGGGATTGGGCCTTCCACTGCCTTACCATGGCGTATGTGGATATCGAGCTTGCCAAACAACAGCTCGAACTCGTCTGTTCCGAGCGATTTCAAAATCTATCCGGCGAGTTGCCGGCTTACGAATGGTCTTTCGATGACGTTAACCCGCCCGTGCAGGCGCTGGCCGCCTGGCGCGTGTACAACAGCGACAAGCGCCGCCGCAACGGCCAGGGCGATTTGGCCTTTCTCGAACGCATGTATCACAAACTCCTGCTGAACTTTGTTTGGTGGGTCAACCGCAAAGACAGCCATGGCCGCAACGTGTTTGAGGGCGGCTTTTTGGGGCTGGATAATATTTCAGTTTTTGATCGCAGCCGCCCTCTGCCCGTCGGCCAGGCGCTCGAACAGGCCGATGCCACCGGCTGGATGGGATTGTTCTGCCTCAACATGATGACGATCGGCATGGAGCTTTCGCAGCACGACCCCGTGTACTCACACCTGGCTCTGAAATTTTTGGATCACTTTGTGGCCATATCGTCGGCTATTAACTCCGCCGACAATTCCGCCACCTCCCTTTGGGACCCCGATGATGGCTTCTATTACGATACCATCACCAGCAGCGCCATGGCCGCCCCCATACCCGTTCGCCTGCGATCGCAGGTAGGGCTAATACCGCTGCTGGCCGTGCAAATTCTGGAAAAAAGCTGGTTCGACAAACTCCCCGCGTTCCGCGACCGCTGGGATTCAGAAGTTATTAATCGGGCCATCGGCAACGACAGCATCTCGTGCACCTGGTCAGCGGATAAATCGCACTGCCTGCTGGGCATTGCCAGTAAAGAACGTCTGGAGCGAGCTCTCTTGCGCGTCGTAGATGAAAACGAGTTTTTATCGCCATTCGGTCTGCGCTCGCTGTCGCGCTATCACCGCGATAATCCTTATATATTGTCCTTTGATCATCAGCAGTGGGAAGTGCGCTACGAACCGGCCGAATCGCGCTCCGGCGTTTTTGGCGGCAATTCCAACTGGCGCGGCCCCATCTGGTTCCCCACGGCATACCTGCTCATTACCGCCCTGCGAACCTACCATCGCTTTTATGGCGATAGTCTAACCCTGCCTTGGCCCGGCCGCCCCAACGACCGGATCAATCTCCTGCAGCTTTCGGAAGAAATCGCCCGACGAATGATTTCGATATTCCTGCCGGACGCCGACGGCCGTCGTCCGGTGTTTGGCGACCAGGCTTTGTTCCGCAATAACCCGCTCTGGAACGATATGGTGTTGTTTCATGAATACTTCAACGGTGATAACGGCGCTGGCCTGGGGGCATCACACCAAACCGGCTGGACAGCCCTGGTCGTACAGCTTGTTGACTATGTGACGCGTAACTATACCCACACCGGAGGGTAGCGCCGCCGGCTGCATCCCACAGCCCCCGGCCGCCCAACATCAAACCAAAAAAAACGCTAAAATGAACCTAGTGCTCTGTCACACCCCAAAATTAGGATTGACGGAGGGCCAGGGGGTTGGAGGCGCGAAGCGAGGAGGATTGTGTATGGGAACATACATTGACGACGAGCGCCAAAGCCTACAGCCCCTTGGCCCCCGCCAGCAGGGTTGGCCAGCAAAACACCCCATCTGCGGCGTCGCAGCGGCTCAATGGGTCTACGGGACCCGGTTTTCGCCGCTGGCTCCTTGCAGTTGGGGCGTTTGCGACCAATCAATCCTAATCTTGGGGTGTGACAGAGCACTAGACTGCGGCGTTTAGCGCTGCGGCAACGCATACAACACAGGAACCCTGGCAGAATGGTACAACCTACTCTTCATCGCCCTTGCACCATCGGGCCGTTTAGCCTACCCCTGCCGGCCATGCAGGCCGGCCTTGCGGGCTATAGCGACATGGCTATGCGCGTCGTGGCACGGCGCCGGAAATGCCCCTATGCCGTCACCGAGGCGCTGCTCGACCGCGTGCTTATCAGCGGCGGACGCGGACGCGAAAAGGGCGCCATTCTCTGTGATGAAGATCATCCCGTGGCCGGCCAGCTTATGGGCAGCGAAGCCGACGAAATGGCCGCAGCGGCGCGCATACTGCTTACCGCCGGCTTCGATGTTATTGACCTCAATTTTGCTTGCCCCGTGCGTAAAGTCATGGGACGCTGCCGCGGCGGCTATTTGCTTAGCGACACAGACCAGGCCGTGGCCATCATGCGCGCCGTGCGCGATGTTGTGCCCGGCCCACTGACCATGAAATTGCGCCGCGCACTTAATGAATCCGCCCAAGCCGCCGACAATTTTGACTGCATTATGCAGGAAGCTCAACGACTGCAATTTGCCGCCGTCGCGGTTCACGGCCGCACTGTCGAACAAAAATACACCGGCTTGGCCAATCGGCATTTTTTGGCTGCGCTCAAGCGTCGGTATCCAAACATGACCCTCTTCGGCAGCGGCGATGTCTTTACCGCTCAAGACGCTTTGGCGATGTATAAGCACACCGGCCTCGACGGCGTCTGGATTGCCCGTGGAGCCATCGGAAACCCCTGGATATTTGCTGAGTTTGCCGCCCTGCTCGCCGGCCGCCCTCTGCCTACGCCTCCAACCATTCATGAGCAGCGCGAAGCCTTGTTGGAGCATTTTTCTCTGGCGGTAAATATTTACGGCGAAGCTTCGGCGTCCCGGCAAATGCGCAAAATAGGCATCAAATACTCCAAACTTCACCCCCAAGGGGCTGATGTTTGGCGCGAGTTTATCGCCGTAAAATCGCAGGCCGATTGGTGCGCGGTTCTCGAGCGTCACTACCAACATGATGGCCCGGGTGTACGGCCACCCAGCGTACCCGACGCACAAGACATGTTTAAGGATGGCTGCGATGCCCCCATCGCCGATGCCGCTGCAACCGCTGCGGCGGAGGTTGTGCTTTGAAGAAAATGCTCCACCCGCCCTGGCCAAACGGCCCGCAGCGCATCTTGATCATCAAGCCCAGTTCACTTGGCGATGTAGCCGCCACACTGCCCTTGCTCTGCGACCTGCGGCGCTTGTATCCCCACAGCAAAATTGACTGGCTCATCCGTCCCGCTTTCGCCGATCTGATTAACGGACACGACGCTCTCAATGAGCTTATTTTATTTCATCAGGGAGACCTCGCCCGCTGGTGGTCCGGACGCGGAGTCGGCGCGGCGGCCTCGCTTCGGCACAAACTAAGGGCAAAAAAATACGATATGGTTTTTGACGCCCAGGGGCTGCTGCGAAGCGCTCTTATCGCCCGACTCACCGGGGCACCCGTTCGCATCGGTTTTACCTCGGCGCGAGAAGGCGCTACTCTTTTTTACACCCACGGCGTAGATATGCGCCGCCAGGATGAAGTAGCCGTGGTGCGAATGCGCAGTCTGCTTACCCCCATCCAAAAGCCCGACGAGCATATCGAGTTTCGCGTGCCAACCGCCCCGGCCGCCATTGAAGCCGTCCGACAAATGTTCAACACCAACAGGCCCGCTGTCGCCATCATCCCAGGCGCTCGATGGGACGCCAAGCGCTGGTCGCACGACGGCTTTGTGGATATCGGCCGACGATTGCTGGCAGCCGGTGTAGTGCCCGTTGTCCTTGGCAGCCCACAGGAGCGCTCGCTTTGCCAATACGTTGCCGATGGCATTGGGCCGGCGGCCGTAAACTTGGGTGGTAAAACCAGTCTTGATCAAATGATCGCAGCCCTTGCGCTTTGCCGTATTGCCATTGGCAACGACAGCGGCCCGCTACATGTGGCGGTCGCATTGGGCAAGCCCGTCGTTGCGCTTTATGGCCCCACCAATGAAAAATCCGTCGGTCCCTGGAACCAGCCTCACCATGTGCTCCGGTTCGATGATCTCGGCGATTACCGCGCCAGCGAGCCTGACCGATCCAATACTCTTAAGCGATTGCCCGCCGAACATGTATGGAACCTGACAGATTCGTTACTGAATCAACCGGAAACATCACAATTAAACCGAGCATAAAATAATCATGACTATCACCGCCAAACGCAAAAAGACCGTAGCGCCGCCGCTGATTCTTGCCAGCGCCTCGCCCCGACGTGCGCAACTGCTCACCGAGGCCGGCTATCGCTTTACAGTAATTCCCAGCACAGACCGCGAACTCACCCATCGGCCGCATTCAATACCCGTGGAACTATGGCCGGCATGTGTCGCCTTTTGCAAGGCATTTGCCATAAAGGCTTATGCCAGGCGGGACTCCATCATTCTTGCCGCTGATACAATTGTTGTTATTGATGGAAAAATCTTGAACAAGGCAGCCAACCGGGCCGCTGCAAAGCGTATGCTCTCGCTGCTATCGGGCAAGCGCCATCGCGTGCTCACCGGCTTGGCGCTCATCTGCCGCAATCAGCGGCGCATGGCCGTGGCCGAGTCCGTCTTGCAAATGCGGCGGCTTTCGCAATCTGATCTTGACGCTTATCTTGACTCACAGCTTTGGCGCGGTAAGGCCGGCGCTTATGGCATACAAGATGAACGCAGCGGCCACGATCCATTTGTCCGTCTGATCAGCGGAGAATGGAGCAATGTCGTCGGCCTGCCGCTTGAGCTGCTAAAAGCACTAATAGCTTCGCTGGACAACTACAGCCACCCGTCAATCCGAGCCAATCCAGCCAATTGCTAAGAGCCAACGCGAACGGCCGAACTCACGGCAATTTTCCACTCCGAGCACCAAACAGACCGCTGGCAATTTTGTCTCTTTAACTATTTGCCGCCCAATAAAACAGGATGAATACGGGGCTGCCAATTTTTCTGGCGTGACGCGATATTTCATCGTCATAACCCATGTTTTTGTAGTGCAAATGCCGTTTGGTATGATTCGGCATGGCCCGACGCCCGATTTATTGGCAGACCCATGAATACTTTCGCTATCGCGGGCAGTTGGCCTGCATCACAAATTCCTGTACACTTTGTGGCTCGCACCGCCGGACGCCGATGCCGGTTGCGTGTGGCGAATAAACAGTCATCGGTTCGCAGACCTTTAGCCGGCCTGCAAGCTCGGAGAACTACGTACATGGCCAACGGCAAACCCAACACGCACTTGTTTACCAGTGAATCGGTCAGCATGGGACATCCCGACAAAGTCGCCGACCAAAA
>JAJXZA010000290.1 GCA_021780285.1 Planctomycetota bacterium | reverse complement strand
GGCGGAGTATGTCTGCCGCTGGATTTGTTGCGCACCGAGCTATCACCGCTATTGACTGACACGGCCATCAAAAAAATCGGCCAGAATATCAAATACGATCTCAACGTCTTGCGAGTCGCAGGCCTGCCGCTGGAGGGCATTTATTTCGACACCATGCTGGCGAGCTATGTGCTCGATCCATCGCGCTCCAGTCATTCAATGGATGCCCTGGCCAACGATTTGCTGGGGCTTAAACCAATCGCTATTTCAGAGCTTATTGGTCGCGGGGCCTCGCAAATCAGCTTTGCTGACGTTCCACTCGACCGGGCATGTGCTTACGCCGCCGAAGATGCCGACGTTACCTATCGGCTGGCCGCCAAGCTGCATCCAACATTAGAACAATCTTCCGTGGTGAAGCTCTATCACGATCTGGAAATGCCTCTGCTGGAGGTTTTGGCCGATATGGAGTTCACCGGCATCAAGGTTGATGCCCAGCCGCTGCGCGACATGAGCCGAGCCATTGATGAAAAGCTGCTGCATTTACAGCAGCAAATCTACTCCCAAGCCGGCGGCACATTCAATATAGATTCCCCCAAACAGTTGGCCGCGGTTCTGTTTGAAAAACTCGGCCTGCCCATCTCGCGCAAAAATAAAACCGGTCCCAGCACCGACATCAGCGTGCTTGAATCGCTCGCCGACCGGCACCCCGTACCGGCAATGATTGTTGAGTACCGGCAACTCGCCAAGCTGAAAAACACATATCTCGACACACTCGCCAGGCAGGCCTCACCGCGTACGGGCCGTGTGCACGCCAGTTTCAATCAGACCGTCGCTGAAACCGGCCGGCTCTCAAGCAGTGATCCCAATTTGCAGAACATTCCCATTCGCACCGACCTCGGCCGTCAAATACGCAGGGCGTTTATCGCCGGCGACAGTCAGAGCGTACTGGTATCTGCCGATTACTCGCAAATTGAACTTCGCGTACTGGCTCACTTCTGCAAGGAACCGGAATTAATCAAGGCATTTGCTGAAGATCAGGATGTGCATCGTTTTGTAGCCATGCAAATTTTTAACGTCACCGCCGATGCCGTCACCGCCGATATGCGTCGAATTGCCAAGACCGTCAACTTCGGCATTATTTACGGCCAGACCGCGTTCGGTTTGGCCAAGCAACTTAAGATTTCGCAGCGCGAGGCGGAAGATTTTATCCGAGGGTATAAAGCTCGTTTTCCCGGAATCGAACAGTTCAGCAACGAGTGTATTCAACAGGCCTCCGCCACCGGATTTGTATCCACGATTCTGGGCAGAACACGAAAAATATCGGAGATTCATTCCAGCAACCAGAGCATTCGCAATTTTGGCCAGCGGGCCGCCGTGAATACAGTCATTCAAGGCTCGGCCGCCGATTTAATTAAGCTCTCGATGGTCAATCTGCATCGCAGGCTTGCCCCGCACCGGCCGCACATCAACCTGCTGCTGCAGATACATGATGAACTGGTATTTGAAGCCAAGCGCGACGCCTTGAATACATTTGTAGAGATCATTCGCTTCGAAATGGAAAACGCCATGAAATTGCTTGTGCCATTAAAAGTGGATATCGGCTGGGGCGACAACTGGCTCGAGGCCAAAGCTTAGCGGCGCAGATCTGCACCGGCATACATGGTTTGGATCGTGGCCGTTACCGCGTTGGGCCGCACATTGGCTATTGTGTAACTGCGTCGCAAAATGCGCCGCGAAATTGGAAGTATATGTTCCGTAAAATCACATGCCGCTCCCAACTGGTAAACAGCCCCGCCTCACCGCTGCAGGTGCTTGAGCAGTTGCACCAACCAGAGCCTGCGGGCGGTTTGGCTGCCCTGGTCACGGGAACTGCCGGCGGGGTGTCTATCATTGGTTATCATCCCATTGCGCGCTGGACGCTGATGCCTGGCTCCAAGCCCCACGCTTGGATTCACCCGGCCTACGCCGAGACGGCCCCACATAAGGACAACGTAACGACTGATTCAGCGCTTGAGGCGTGGCAGGACTTTATTTCGGCTCCGACCCGCGCCACGGCGGCCCCTTGGCCAGAACACGCCGGTTGGATCGGCTTTGTCAGCTATGAAATGGGCCGCCACCGTGAACTCCCCCGCCTGCCGCGCGATACCCTCATGCAATGGCCTCTCATGCGATGGGAGTTTTACGAGTGGTACTTTATTCGGCAGGCCGATGCCGCAGGAAGCCCGGCGCCCTGGCAGCTTGTTCATCTGGCTCCTGCGGACGCCGCAGCGGAGCCACTTGGCGATTGGCCGGAATCGCTGCTCCAACGGGCGTCGAGCCAAGCCCAGCCGCCGTCGCGGCAGCCCTGCGGCACTCTTGATGAACCAGCCGATTTGGCGGCGCTTTCCGCCGGCATTGCGACCGCATTACGTTACATTGCCGCCGGCGATATTTATCAAGTTAATCTTGCCGCCCGCTGGCTCTGCCATTCGGCTTCGCCGCCGCCCAGCCTTTTTGAGCGACTATGCCACATTTCTCCGGCGGAGTTTTCGGCCTATATTCAATTTGACCAGCGAGCCATCATCAGCGCTTCGCCGGAGCTTTTTATCCGGCGTCAGGGCGATGATGTTATCACCCGCCCCATCAAAGGCACACGCCGCCGCGCGTTGGATCATACCGAACTTGACCAACAACTTGCCCGCGAGCTTCTAGCCAGCGAAAAAGAGAGTGCCGAGCTTGCCATGATTGTAGACCTGCTGCGCAATGACTTGGGGCGCGTATGCTCACCCGGCTCAGTTAAAGTGCAATCGTCCCGCAGCCTCGATAAATTGCCCACGCTTTGGCACACCTCCGCTACCATCTCCGGCAGGCTGCGGCCGCAAATTGCTCCGCGCGGCTGGCAACACATCATTGCCGACATGTGCCCCGGAGGCTCCATTACCGGCGTACCCAAAATTCGGGCCATGGAGATTATCGGCGAGTGCGAAGCGTTTCCACGGGAACTCTATTGCGGCAACATCGGCTGGATTTCACCTTGGGGCAATGGCGAACTTAACATCGCCATTCGCACCATGCTGATGCATCATGAAAAAGTTGCCGTCTATGCCGGCGCCGGCATTGTCGCCGACAGCACTCCTGAAAATGAATGCCATGAAATTATGGTCAAAGCCGCCGCCATGTTGCGAGCCATCGGCCTACCCCAATAATTTTAAGAGCATTACCGCCCCGCCGTAGAACGCGACACATACGTATACTTGCCGCCATTATGATGGGCAAGAAGTTTTAATTGCGCCACAAACACCGGATCTTTGGCAATGTATGCGTACGTAAAAATATGCACGTGATGCCTGGCGTTAAGCTTATCTACAACGCCAATCAGTCGCGGATCAAAGGCGCCATTGGTCACAAAAAAGATAACCTGCGGATGGAGTTCAAAAGCGGCTCGAAAAGGCCTTTCAAAATATCGCAACCGGTAGCTGTTGGGACCAGCCGGCGCAATAAGCGACAAACGCTTTACGATTTGCCTCTTAGCCCCAAGCGTTGCATGCACAAGCCTTGCTGGGCCGAGAATCTCGAAGTTTTTTCGGAACACAATGACCGCAAACCGCTGTACCGGGGATAGCCTTTCTATGGAACGGGCCAATTCTCGCTTCAAAAACTGAAAATTTTCAAGCATGCCGCCGGCGTGGTCTATGATATAGACAACGCGCGTTGCATTGGTTTTGTCGCCGTGCCCGGGACCGGCTCCCATCAGAGATGGCCCCACGCCCAAACCTGCTGTAAATGGCGCGGCTGATGTACCTTGATGCCCACCCGCCGCACCTCCCGCCGCTATAAGCCATGGCGTAACCTGTGAATGTTGATGGTCAGAACTCAGCGGCGCCGGCAGCACGGCTGCGGACCACCGTATCATGCCAGAAATACGCCCCAAGGTGCCGGGCACTGATTTGGCTCTGCCAGCCGAAAATTTGCTTAGCGGATCGTGTATATACCGCGTCATCATGCCGGTCGGCACAATAATAGGTCGTACGGGAGTGCGGAGTTGCTCGCGCACGACCTTATAGGCAAAGCAAAGAAGCAGCAGAAGACCAATATGTACCAGTCCAGAGGCAATCCAAGGCGTCATACGATCAAACCATGCCGCGGCATTCGCTTCCTGCGGTACCACCCCGGCGGATTGAGAGTGTTGAGCGGCTACAAGATTATTCTTAGAGCGATGTACATTGGATTGCATAAACTTTTCCCCTGTAACACAACCCCGCAAGTCCATTCATGATTGCGCCTGTGACACATCCATACACTGCCTTGCAAATAGCGGGCCAAAACCCACATTCGCCATTAAATGCACGCAACAATGAGATCCTGTACGTCTTTACACGATAAACAAACTCCGGCCCTTTTTGCCGAATACAGGCACATTTAATCTCGACCATCTCAATCACCACGCCACGTGCCAGGCAAACATCAACGCCGTATCGCCATGACAGAACTGTCACTTTGCCGAAACATCCGCGACATTGCTGGCACCACCAGCAGAGTCTGTCGCTGCTTTGCCGCGATGACGGGCGCTGCGCGACGGGTCGCTCGCGGAGCCGCGGAGTTCGCCGGGGCTTTTATTGGGCGATGGGCGACGGGGCTTTTGCCACAGAGAGCACCGAGGGCGACAGAGACGACGACAGCGAGTTAACCACCAAGGCACGAAGTCACGAAGATTTTTAATACCGGCGCTGCGCGATGAGGGTTCACCGCATCCCGATAGAAGGTGTTCCTGCCCTATCGGGATTTCGGCTTCCATGCCTCAACGGCGCTGTGCGGAGGATATCGCTCCTGGATTACAGCAGCGGTAGCCGCACACCGAGCACAGCTGCTGAGCTTGCGGCGACCGCGATCACAAGTGATATCAACTGTACCACCGCAAGCAGGCGATAAAGCAGCCACAGCAGCAGCGCATTCGACCATCCAGCAGCGGGCAAGGCTGCTTCCAAGCTATTGAGCGATATGAGTGCCACCGCAGTCATGGCTGATATCGCGATCGCACCCATGATCACCATCACCAGGCAGTGCACTTGCCAATGCGGCAGCGTGGCAAGCACTTGCAACCCCCACAACACAACGCATACCGCCGCAAAAGTGCCGGCAACCGCGCCTTGCGCCAGTCGCAGGCTCTGGACATGGCTTCTATCGGCCGGCTCATGGCATCTGCAGGTTTGACGATTGGGCTTGTGCATATACGACCTGCCATGGCTGAACATTGATCACAGCCTTATGCGCCACATCATTGGTAACGCATAAATCTTAGGCGTAGGCTCCGCCAGACTTCTTGCCATGTTTGGCGAGACGATCCTTCGCCGCCTTAGCCTCGTATCCGCTCTGGCGATGAGCCGCCAGCGGATCGGCCGGAAGTCCGCGGCTGCTGCGCCATTCGGCCAGCAATGGCCGCACATCAGTTAAAAAGGCCCCGCGTAAAATATTTTCGCTCTGCACAAGGTCTTCTTTTTCTTGTGAAGCGGCCAGGGCTTTGCGATCTACAAGGCATGCTTTGGCGTAAAGCTGCTGGGCCATATCTACGGTTTGAATCATGGCTTCAATCTTCGGCTTGAGGTTGTGGCTCTGATCAACCATGTAGGCGATCGGGGGAACCGAGCCGGTACGAAAACGATGATTTTCGATCTCACAGAATATGCGGAATATCTGGTACGGATCTATCGAGCCTATGGTCAGGTCGTCGTCGGCATATTTTCGGTCGTTGAAGTGAAAACCTCCCAGCATGTTTTCATCCAATAGCCATGCGACAATCTGCTCAATGTTAACGGCCTGATAGTGGTGGCCGGTGTCTACCAGTACTTTGGCCTGCGGCCCTGCCGCTCGCGCCAGCAGCAGTGCCATACCCCAATCGGCAATATCGGTGGCATAAAATGCCGGCTCAAACGGCTTATATTCGACCAGCATGGTCATATCCGGCGGAAGCGCGGCGTGGAGAACTTTCAGCGACTCGGTAAACCAGCGTTTGCGGGCGACAATATCGCTTTGCCCAGGGTAGTTGATACCATCGGCAAACCAGAGAGACAGCAGATTGCTGCCAACCTCTTTGCCGATGGCAATCGAATCGAGCATGTGCTGCACCGCATGCTTGCGAATTGCCGACGACCGGTTGCCGGCACTGCCCCACTTGTATTGCTGGTCTTGAAAGACATTGGGGTTGATGGAGCCGATGCGCACC
>JAJXZA010000069.1 GCA_021780285.1 Planctomycetota bacterium | reverse complement strand
CCACACGCTCGACCGCCGACACCAGTTGACCGCCTTTTTTAAATTCAGCGTTAAAACGTTATCAGGTAGTGCTGTAGGTTCCATTGCCATCGCTTTAGACTCCAGAGTTGGTCAGCCGCGCCGAGCCAATTACATACCATTGATTGGTTTGCCCAAACAGGTCGCGGTCAATCCCACTTAAAGACGCCCTTGCCCCATGCATACACATACGCAACCAGCAGTATCGCTGAAAAAAGCAGCACGCTGCCAAACAGCGGACTGTGCGCCAGGTGCAGCGCGGTGTTTTTGCTTTTGTTAAAAATGGTGATCCAAGGTAGCAGAAACAGCACTTCAACGTCGAACACCAGAAAGATCATGGCCACCAGATAAAAACGCACGTTGAATCGGTCGCGTGTGCTGCCGAGCGGCTCTACGCCTGATTCATACGAGGTATCTTTGGTGCGGCCCTTGCGCGACGGCCCCAGCAGTTGCGAAATAACAACGTTGCCGACTGCAAAGCCCAGCGCGATAAAAAATAGTATCAGAATCAGCCCCCACTGCATCGCATAGGTCGAGCCTTGGGCGACAGCCGGGGGAATGGCAAACATCATAATGAGCAATCCTTGCCGCAAACATACACCGGTCAGATTGTGACACAATTCACAATCGCCTTTCGTAGTATACTCATAAGCTATCGCCGGGGTCAAAAGCTCGCAGTGGCCCGGGCACTTGCTGAAACCGTCGCAGCGGCACATGCAACCGCTGGGGCAGCATTGCATTGCCGAGCGACGATTGCCTGTTTGGCCGCATAACACTACAGTTTACGCGGAGGATGCTCTGCCGCGGCTCACCCATAGGACTCTACATCGTCATGACTGATATGCACACGAACCAGCCGTCTGATGCCCCCAATAACGGCGAGGCTCCAACGGGCTTGCAAACCAAGGCCCCATTGCGGTACCTGCCCGGATTGCTCATTCTGGGCTTGTATGCAGTGGCCCTCATAGGCCCACTGGCGCTGGCCATGCTGAACCCCACGGTGCCTGCCGGCCGGTTTACCCGCCAGATTGCGCTTGGGCTGGGCCTCTTCGGCCTGATGATTATTGCCACGAGCTTTATTCTCGCGGCGCGATACCAATGGATCAATCGCCCCTTTGGCCTCGATGCCGTATTGCTCTTTCACCGGCGAATGGCCGTAGCCGGGTTATTTGCGATCTTTCTACATGTCATTCTCATGGCGACGCACCAAATCCAACTGCTCACCAAATTGTGGATACCGTGGCATCTGCAGTTGGGCCGCATAGCCCTGCTGGCCATGGTGGCGCAGGTGGGAGTAGGCCTTTACCGGATGCGCTTGCACGTTGAGTTTGAGCGATGGCGTTTAAGCCATCGGCTGGTGGCTCTGATTGTGCTTGTTAGCGCCTTTGTTCATGGACTGTACTCCAGCGAGGCCTTTGCTCCGTGGCCGCTGCGAATTTTGGTGCTGACCATCGTCGCTGCGGCCCTGGTCTCGCTTTTTTGGACGCGCGCCGTGCGACCGGCCCTGCCAAAACGCCTTGCATACCGACTTGCCGAGGTTCGGTCGCTGGGCAAAGCAGTATGGCAATTGCAACTCAACCCCATAAATGCCAACCAGCAACTGCGTTACCTGCCCGGACAGTTTGCCTTTTTCTCGCTGCCGCATGCCGATAGCGAAAAAACATCCGAGGAGCACGCCTGGACGATTGCCTCAAGTCCAACCGAAACCGGCGGCCTTACGCTTGCCATTAAAGAACTCGGCGACTTTACCGCCACCATCAGCCGGTTGCGGCCCGGCGGGCGAGTGCTGGTGCACGGCCCTTTTGGCCGCTTCAGCTATGCGCTGCACGCCACCACCAGCCGCGAGCGACTGGTGTTCATCGCCGCAGGCATCGGCATCACACCATTTCGCAGCATGTTGCGCTACATGGCCGACCGCCCCGGACGCACTTCGGCATTGCTCATTTATGGCAATCGCACACAGGAGGACATCATCTACCGTGACGAGCTAACGCAAATTGAGCAGTCATCCGCCGGAACCATCCGCGTGGTGCATGTGTTGAGCAAAGCTGAGGCCTCTTGGGGCGGTGCGCGGGGCCATATTGACATCGCCGCCATCCGCCGGCATTGTGATTTATCTCTCGGTAACCAGTCATTTTGGATTTGCGGCCCAGGTCCATTTACGCAGGCCACGGTAAACGGCCTTCTCGCGGCCGGCATACACCCAACGCAAATTCATACCGAAGCATTTTGCCTTGTGCACGCACCCGTGCATGGCGATGGCCGAGGCCGCACGCTCAAACGCACCGCCGCCCTTTTCTGCCTCGCCGCTGCAGCGATGATCTTGTTGTTTGCGCTGGTCAGCACCGATTTTTTATCCGCCAGAGGAGGCGGCCATCATGGGCGGGTTCAGCACAGTCGGATAATCGGTACCGGCCGCTAAGATGCTATTGGGTACGATCAACTGCGCCTTAAAAGGCTTTGAAGTTATGCTCTGAATAGCATCTGTTATGTGAACGGCCGCCGGAGTGGCTACTTTAGGTGAGGCGAAGGTTGCGGGTGGTGTGAATTGCGGCTTGCGAACTGAAGCCCCGCGAAACGAGCGCGGAGCGGGCTTTTTTTGTGGCTGCGAGGCGCTCGGTTGCGTTTGGTCGCTGTGCGCGGTGCTGGGTTTTGGCGGGCGGTTTGCTTTCCACCGCATCAAATACTTATTATGCAATCAGCAGACGGCGACGGCTCGCAAACATCAAAAAAAGGTATTGCATTATGCAACATTATTATGGCGAGTTTGACGGGCAGGAGTTTCCTACGCCTGATTCGCTTTTTGCCGGCGATAACTTTCTGGAGTTTATTCTTAACTTCGGTGAAAAGGGCCTCGACGCTCTGGATAAATATCAACCCGTAGACCCCAAGCTGCTCGAAGAATTATTCAAACAGGGCATGCTGGAAAAGGTCGGCGGACGCACGCGTCTGACGCCGCGAGCCATTTCGGCCATGCAAAACAAGGCCCTGATGGAGATATTTGCGCACCTGCCCCGCGGCGCCCGCGAAGGCCACGCCACGCGCCAGACTGGGGCCGGGGCAGACCGGCTTGAAGGTACCCGCCCCTACAACTTTGGCGATCCGGTATCAGAAATTGACCTGCACCAGTCACTGCGCAATGCACTGCAGCGACGGGCGGCTGCCGGCAAAGCGGGCGGCACACCAATTGAATTTAGTCAGGATGACCTTGAACTGCACCTGATGGAACAAACCACCAACTGCGCCTTGTGCATTTTGATAGATATGTCGGGCAGCATGATGCGCTATGGACGTTTTTTGGCTGCCAAAAAGGTTGCCCTGGCGCTAAGCGCTCTGGTTAAACAGCGATTTCCGCAGGACTCGGTTGATTTTGTCGGCTTTTATTCGACCGCAACCGCGATGCGCGAAGAGCACATACCACTGCTTTTGCCCAAGCCGGTATCAACCCATGAGTACAACATAGACATTAAGGTGCCGTTGGCGCAGGCGGCCAAAACGCATCAGCATTTCACCAACCTGCAATTGGGCATGCAAATGGCACGCACTGCGCTGCAGCGGCGTGGTGCGCAGCAGAAGCTCATGTTTATTATTACCGACGGGCAGCCTACCGCGCATGTAGAAGGCGACACGCTTCGGCTGATGTACCCGCCAAGTCAGCGCACCGCATTGGCAACCCTGCGCGAAGCGCTGCTGTGTGCGCGCGCGGGCATACGGGTGTCTACGTTTGCGCTGATTGAAGACTACTGGGGCATGGACTGGGTGGAGTTTGTGGATCAACTCACGCGTTTATGCCGCGGTACGGCTTTTTACTGCGCCAGCGAAGACCTCTCAAGCTGCATTATGGAAAGCTACCTGACTGGCCGCAAAGCAAAAACCTACATCGCGTGATGCGCGGATGCGGCTGCTCCGAGAGAGTAGCACAGATGTGAGTAGAAAAGTTTTTGGGCGCTGCGCGGCGACTGGCGTGCAAACGCTCGCAGCGCAGCCTGCGGGCCGGAAGAGCAGGAGAGCACCGGGCGCTGCGCTCGTGCGGGGCGCGGGCGTGTTTAGCCGGCGGATACGACGCCGATGCTGCCCTGGCGTCCGGCGCCGGCGGTAACTTCGGGGCGGCCTACGGCATAATAATGCAGTCCGGCGGCGGCAACTTTGCCGCTGGCGAGGCAGTTGCGGCCATCAAACACATGCTTGCCGCGCATGAGTTTGGCAATGGCGGCCCAGTCCTGGGTAATAAACTCGGGCCAGTCGGTAATTAACGCAATGGCATCGGCCCCGGTTGTACACTCGGCAACACTGGCGCAATACTGAACCTGCGGCGGCAGAAGTTTTTTGGCGTTGGCCGTGCCCTGTGGGTCGTAGGCCTTAATTTTGAGGCCGGCAGCGGCCAAATGCCTGATAACATCTATGCTGGGAGCTTCACGCATGTCGTCGGTGTCGGACTTGAACGCGAGGCCCCATACCGCCACGTGCGCGTCGGGCACATCTTTGACGGCATTGATGACGCGTTTGGCAAACCATTCTTTTTGCCGGGTGTTTACCTTTTCAACGCCGGCAAACAAGAATGGCTCCACGCCAATTTGCTTAAGCTCATGCACGAGCGCGGCGACATCCTTGGGAAAGCACGATCCGCCGTAACCCACACCGGCCTTTAAAAAGCCCGGGCCGATGCGTTTATCGGTGCCAATGCCGATGCGCACGCTTTCGATGTCGGCGCCCATAGATTGCGCCAGGAGCGAGAGTTCATTAACAAAGCTGATGCGCATGGCGAGCATGGCGTTTGCGGCAAACTTGGTGAGTTCAGCGCTTTGGCGATTCATCGAAAAAATGGCGAAGCCGCGGTCAATAAGAGGCTGATAAATTTCGCGCAGCACATCCAGTCCGGCGTTGGTGTTGGCGCCGAATACGATGCGGTCGGGCTGCATAAAGTCTTGAATGGCGGTGCCTTCGCGCAAAAACTCGGGGTTGTTGACCACTTCAATGCGGTGCGGAGCGTTTTTGACGCGGTCCACAACCTTTGAGCCGGTGCCGGGAGGAACCGTGCTTTTAATGACAAGTGTTTTGGGGCCGTTGGCGGCTTTGGCGACGGTTTCAGCGGCGGCGAAGAGCATGCTTAGATCAGCTCCGCCGGCCGGGCTGGGCGGAGTGCCCACGGCAATGAATATGGTTTGCGAGTCTTTAATGGCTGATTCGGCATCGGTGGTGAAGCGCAGGCGGCCGTTTTTTACCTCGGCCTGAATGAGTTCGGAGAGGCCCGGTTCGTAAATGGGCACATGGCCCTGCGAAAGACTTTTAACGCGACTGGCGTCAACGTCAACGGCAATAACATGATGCCCCAATGCCGCCAGGCACGTACCAGAGACCAAACCAACATATCCGCAGCCGAGCACCGCCAACTTCATTCGTTATTTCCTTTGCTGTTAATGATGAAACCCCAACACTCTGAATTAACGCTCCACCAAAATGGCGTCTCCCTCGAGCCGCACATTAAAACGCTTAATAGGCCCATTGGCTGGACCATCCACCGCGCAACCGGATCGCAGATCGAACGCGGCATGATGCCACGGGCAGATGAGCAAACTGCCGGTCACTCGCCCCGCGCAAATGGGCAAGTCCGCATGAGAACAGCGATCTTCAAACACAAAAAAATCGCCGTTGGCGTTAAAAATCGCCAGTTTAAGGCCATCTACTTCGATGGCGCGGCCTTCACCCACAGGAATATCGGCCTTTTGGGCCACGGTCATATACTCTGACACAACAATAGTCCTATAAAGCACTTATCACAAAAGTGCGAGGCCAAAGTATACCAATGGTTCTACAAGTAAAACAGTTGAGGATTGATGCAGCGGTTCACGGGGGCGACTGGGCAGCGCTGAAAGTGTGCGTTTCGCGGGTGATTGGGCAGGCTGCAAGCCGGTGTTACGATGGAGGCGGTTTATCTGAATCGGAACCGGTAAACTTCAAGAGCAGTTTTCGCCAGGGGATTTTTGCTGCAAGCCCGGCGGCAACCTCGCGTACGATAGGCTCTACCGCATTTATCACCGGGTGCTCATGCAAACTGTTTTGATGTGGGCCATCGGCCTGGCGGTGGTCGGCCTCTGATGTTGACGAGGCGATGGGCGATGGTGCTGCGGGGCTGTGGCGTGAATGGTCAGCGGCATGGTCAACGCCCAAAAAAGCCTTGAGCCGATCTATCATGCCGCCGCCGGCCGTGCCTGCCGACAGCAGCCCACTGCCGAGAGCGACGCCTGCGGCAACCATAGCTGCCAAAGCTCCGCCGAGGTGACGCTGCACAATGCGTGCCGGGGAGTATCGTTCTTCCAACTGCTGAACAAAATCGCGCCCCTTACGATCAAACTGCCGCAGCAGCAGGTCGCGCTGGCGTTCGAGTTCCGCAATTTCATGTTCTAAACTCATGGCGGCGTCTCCACCGAGGGTGCATTGTCAGGCGTCTTGGTGCGGAGCTGCGTATGGCCCGCGACGCTATCAGAAGTTGATGAGGAGCGCGGCTCTGCGGTCCTGCCACCGGCCCACACGAGGAGCAAAGCGCCGGCGAGCAAGTGAACTCCGGCAAAAGCGAACCACACCGCCAATACGGGCATAACCATCAGCAGGGCCTGAAAAATCGCAATATACAAAAACACCGCACCGGCCAGCAGCAGCAGCGCCCCAATCGCAGCCCACACGGCACGCATCATGGCCCGCCGCATTATTTGCAGCAGTTGCAGCAATATAATGCGAGCCTCAAGTTCAATAAGGCGGGCCGTGGAATGCGCCAGTGTGCTCCAAAAGCCCGGGTGGGCACGGCCATTGCCGCCATGGTCAGCATCGGCTGGGCTTTGCGGGGCTGCGTCGTCGGTGCGCATAGGCAACAAACCTTCCATCGCCCGGTGATTGTGGTCAGCAAACGCCGGTTTAAAAGCATTCAATAGGGCCAGCCGTCGGCGATCAAGCGAAGCACCCCAACGACGAAGCCAACGGCTGCGGTCAGCAGGCTGCGAGCACAAGCCCACAGCCACCATACGCTACAATAAAAGCGATACGGGCATTTAGCGACGCCGCTTGATGGCGTAGCCCACCAGCAACCCCGCCGCCAGCGCCATCGCCAGCGACTTGTACGGATTATGCCTTACGTAGGTTACAACCGCCACATGCGAGCGGGCTGCCTGCTCTTTGAGAGCTTCTTTTTTGTCGTGCGCCCAGTCGGAGGCGTGGCTCTTGATGCCGCCCAAACGGTCGGCAGCGGCTTTGCCCACTTCACCGGCAAGGTCGGCAACGGCGCCTTTGGCAGCAACATACTTGCGGCGCAACTCGGCGGCATGACCGTCCGCAGCGCTGCTGTCGGGTGAAACCATAACATTGTCTGACATGGCCAACTCCTTATTCTGCTCTCGGTCGCTTGCTTTTTTTACATGGCTGCCCGGCGGGAAGCGGCCAGAGAGGAATTCGCCGACCAGTCATACACCTTTAGTTGTACAACTTTTGCCACCTGCAATGCAAGTTGTCTGAAAAAATGGCGTCAGTCTCCCTGACCAGCGGTATGCGTAGGCGGGCCAGCGCGATACAATTTGCCTTTGGCGTGGCAGCCGGCCCGCCGGCGGAGATGTTGTGCCCCAGTTTCCTACCGACATGCCAGAACGCGACGAAGCCGAGGCCGCGAGCCTTGCGCCCAGTCCCCCGCTTGCGCTGCCGGCGCGTGGCCTTGGCGTTTGGGGGAGCGGTTTAACCGCGCGCGATGTGTCGGTGGCGGCGGTGATGGCGTTGGCGTGGCCCGCCATTGGCGAGCAGGTGCTCAATGCCATTATCGGCCTTACCGATACGGTGATTGCGGGGCACCTTCCAGGCAGCCCGCAAACGGTGGCCGCGGCCACCGCAGCTGTGGGCCTTATGACGTACATTCAATGGTTTGCGGGCCTTATGACCGCGGCCTTGGGCGTAGGCGCAACAGCCATTGTAGCGCGCAGCATTGGTGCGGGCCGACCCAATCTGGCGCGGCGGGTTACGGGCACCTCGGTGACGGCGGCATTTGCCATTGGGCTGGCGACAGCCATTATGCTTTTTGTCTTTGCAAGACCAGTTGTATACGCCTGTCGCCTGCACGGGCAAGCGGCGCTTTTTGCCATTCAATATCTGCGCATTATGGTGGTGACCATCAGCCTGCAGACCGCAGCGCAAATAGGCATGGCGGCATTGCGCGGCGCGGGCAATACATTTCAGCCCATGATGATCATGCTGATGGTAATGGTGATCAACGGCATATTTTCGACCGCATTTACCTATGGGTGGCTGGGAGCACCGGCCTGGGGCCTGCGCGGCGATGCTTTCGGCACGCTGCTGGCGTACCTGACGGGCGGAATATGCACGACCATCATCCTCTTTGCCAACACCGGAAAACTCACCATACGGCTGCGGCATCTGCGCCTTGTGCCGCACTTACTCACACGCGTAGTAAAGGTCGGCTTTCCGAGTTTTGTAGAGGGCATATTACTGTGGGCCGGGCAATTTCTAATTGTGCTGTTTGTAATGAATGCCGCGACCGATCCGAACGGCTACACGCTGGCGGCGCATGTATCGGTGCTGCGAATTGAGTCTATCGCGTTCTTGCCCGGGTTTGGCTTTGGCATTGCGGCATCCACCATGGTGGGGCAATACCTGGGTGCGGGGCGGCTTGATCAGGCCCGCCTCGCCGGAAAATTGGCCACTCTTTTGGGGTTGGGAACCATGACAGCGCTGGCGCTGCCGATGGTATTTGCCCCGCGCTTCATGCTGGGGTTAATTGTCACGTCACAGCCGGTCATAAACACCGGCCTGTGGCCGATGGTGTTGGCAGGGTTGGCCCAGCCGGGCTTTGCACTGGCGATTTGTTTTTCTGGTGCGCTCAAGGGCGCCGGCGAAACATTCTGGCCGATGGTTGTTACGCTCGGAGGCATTTTTATCGCGAGGTTTGGCACGCTGGGCGTTCTCTGGCCGATGTGGCACGAAGGACTGCCTGCGGCGAGCCTTACGGCCGTTTGGATTGGCATACTGGTGGACCTGAGCCTCCGCGGCCTGCTAAATTATGGAGCGTTTTATCGCGTCGCCTGGCATAAGCGGCGCGTTTAGTTGCGGCGGCGAGTCGGGGGTGCCTTGCGGCTAATCGAGCTGCTACAACATGCCCAACTGCAGCATGGCTTCTTCGGACATGCGATCTTTAGTCCAGGGGGGCTCCCAGACAAGGTTAACCTTGGCGGCCTTGACGGAGTCCACGCTTTCAACCGCTTGCTGCACCGCCGGCGGCATAGAGCCGGCCACGGGGCAGCCGGGTGCGGTCAGCGTCATTTCGATATTGACTTCACGCTCGGCGGAAATATCTATTTTGTAGATGAGGCCGAGGTCGTAAATGTTGACCGGTATTTCGGGATCGTAGATGGTGCGCAGCTTTTCTATGATGTCGGCCTCGATCGCCTTGTCCATGAGCGCTGAGGTTACGGTTGCTCCACCGGCGGGCGGTGGTTCGCCAGCGGCCCCCGTGGCGGCGGCTGAGACCGGTTTGGGGCCTTCAAAGTTGCCGCCCGAGGCATTGACGGGCAATTTGGTAGCATGCGGGTTTTTAAACACAAAGCCGCGCCGCTCGCCTTCATCGCGAAAGTCCAGCTCGGTGCCGTCAAGATTTGGATGGCTTTCAGGATCGCAAACGATGTTGATGCCCTGTGACTCAAGGCGGATGTCGTTTTCGCGCGAGGCCTCGGTGAGATCGAGAATGTAATTAAACCCCTGGGGATTGCGCCCCTTGATACCGATGCGCAGCACCGTACCGGCGCTTAAACCCTGGTCTTTGATGATTTTTTTTATTTCCGCGGCGGCCGCATCGGTAATAGTTATTGCCATGTTGTTCATCCGCAATACAAGCGAATGCTCCAAAATAAATTAATCATTCAGTTGACGCCGGTGCAGGCTGATCTTTTAGGGCCGCCTGAAGCGTATGCCAGGCGAGCGTAGCGCACTTTACCCGCACCGGAAACTCACGTACACCCGCGAAGGCGCCCAGCTTGTCCAGCGATTCGACCTCATCTTCGGATGGCTGCTCATCGGGTGCGCCGGTGAGCATGTGATGAAACCGCTGAAAGAGTGCTTCGGCTTCGGCGACGGTTTTCCCTTTGAGTGCTTCGGTCATCATGGAGGCCGACGCGGTTGAGATAGCACAGCCGGCGCCCGTAAAGCCGATGTCGCTGATAACGCCGTTGTCTACCTGCACATAGAGTTTTAAGCGGTCGCCGCAAAGCGGATTGTGCCCATCGGCATGATGATTGGCCGCAGGCAGCGCGCGGCTGTTGCGCGGATGCTTGCTATGATCGAGAATCACTTCCTGGTAAAGCTCGCGCAGGTCGGACATCAGCCAAATACCTCTTTCACGCGGCCCAGCGCCGCCACCAGCCGGTCAATATCTTCACGTGTGTTGTAAAAAGCGAATGAAGCCCGCACGGTGGCCGGCACGTTAAGGCGATCCATAACGGGCTGACAACAATGATGCCCGGTGCGCACCGCCACGCCTTCGCCATCAAGTATGGTGCCCACATCGTGCGGGTGCACGCCATCAAGGTTGAATGAAATAACCGCGGCCTTATGCGCCGCGGTGCCGAGAAGTTTTAACCCCGGCACACTGCTTAGCTGCCCGGTGGCATACTCGAGCAGGTCGCGTTCCTGTGCGGCGATGGCGTCAAAGCCGATGTTGTTGACATAATCGAAGGCGCTGGCCAAGGCGATGGCGCCGGCGATGTGCGGCGTTCCGGCTTCAAACTTTGCGGGAATGACGTTGTAGGTGGTTTTTTCAAACGTGACGGAGGCAATCATGTCGCCGCCGCCCTGATAAGGCGGCATGGCCTCAAGCAGTTGCGCTCTGGCCCACAATGCGCCGATGCCGGTCGGCCCAAAAACCTTGTGGCCGGAAAACACAAAAAAGTCGCACCCCAGGACTTTGACGTCAATAGCGAGATGCGGCACCGATTGGGCGCCGTCAATAAGCACTTTAGCGCCCGCATCGTGGGCCATGGTGGCGATGCGCTCAACATCGTTGATGGTACCCAGCGCATTTGAAATATGCGTTACGGCCACCATGCGGGTACGGTGGTTGAGCAGTTTGGCATAGGCATCGAGATCTAACTCGCCGGCATCGTTCATGGGAATAACTTTAAGCACCGCTCCCTGCCACTGGCACAACATCTGCCACGGCACAATATTGGAGTGATGTTCCAACGCTGAAACAATAATTTCATCGCCGGGCTTGATGCCGACGACGCCCCAGCTTGACGCAACAAGATTAATAGCCTCAGTTGCGCCGCGGACAAAAATTACTTCCCGCGGATCAGAAGCGCCTATAAATTGAGCCGCCTTGCCGCGGGCCTTTTCGTAGGCTTCGGTGGCGTCGGCGCTAAGTTCGTACACGCCCCGATGAATGTTGGCGTTGAGCGAATTATAATAACGGGCAATGGCCGCAATAACGGCCTGCGGCTTCTGGCTGGTGGCGGCATTATCGAGGTAGGCCAGCGGCTTGCCGCGCATTTTCTGCTGCAGCAGCGGAAAGTCGCGGCGAATAGCCGCAGCGTCAAAGCGAGGAGGCTTCGAGGTTGGGCGGCTCGGCCGGATTGGTGCGGTTGTGGTCATGGCAACGGTTCCATTGGGCGGCAAAGCGCCGCAGGCCTTCAGCCGGGGGCAACTTCATGCAGTCGCTCCACCACCTTTTCGTTAACGGCAGTGCGAACAGCCTCATGGCTTATACGGTTGATGGCATCAGCCGCAAAGGCATAAGTCAAAAACGCATGTGCCCTGGTTGCATCGAGGCCGCGCGATCGCAGGTAAAACAACTGTTCGTCATCCAGCGGCCCGGTGGTTGAGCCGTGCGTGCATTTGACGTCGTCGGCATATATTTCAAGCTGGGGCTGCGAATTCATCGTCGCTTCATCTGAAAGCAAAATAGCTTTGCTGGTTTGCTTGGAATCGGTTTTTTGGGCGCCGGGTCGCACCAGAATGCGTCCCTTGAACACGCCGGTAGCCTGGTCGGCGAGAATGCTTTTGTAAAGCTCGTGGCTGGGGCAGTGCTCACGCGCATGATCCAGCATGGTTTGATTATCAACATGCTGACGCCCACGGCTGAGGCTAAGCCCATTGAGTGTGGCCTCGGCTGCCGGGCCATCGAGCACGGTGGAGAGGTTGTTTCGGACCACCGCACCGCCCATGTTGAGCACAAAAGACCGAAGGGTTGCCGCATCGGCGAGATGCACATAATCGGAGGCGATATGGCTGTCGGCATCATGAATGTTGACAACTTTGATGAGTTCCAAAGCGGCTGACGGGCCGACGAACGCTTCCATGACTGGATTGGTGAGGCTGGGGGCGGCGCCGCCGCCGACCCAACTCGTAAGAACGGTGAGTTTGGCGTGATGGCCCAAATTAACCAGAAGGCGAGGGTGCGCCAGTACGCCGACATGATGGTCGGCATGATGCGTAAGCGCGATAATGTGCAGCGGCTGCAAAAGTGTGCAGCCCGGCGTAACATCAATGAAGAGGCCATCGCTAAATGCAGCCGCATTGAGTGCGACAAAACCGTGATGTTCAGGCAGAGCCAGCTTACCCAATAAACTGCGGATTGCCGGTTCTCCGGTCTTTATAACTTCGCTGAAGCCGCGCACGGTAACGCCGGCGGGTGCAGCCGAGCTTAGCTCAGGCACAAAATACCCATTTATGAGCACCAAGCGCACGGCATGCGCATCTGAGAGTTCAAGGGCCTTAAGGGCCGCAACCACGGCAGGATCGTGCGCTAGAGCCAAAGCTTCTTCCCGTTGGCAACTGCCATAGGAACGCTCAATTAAAGGCGTTACGTTTGTGAGCCGCCATTCTTCGTGCTGGGTGGTTGGGAACCCGACTTGCAAAAAGCGGTCGGCGGCGGCCTGCTGCAATGCCGCGAGCCAAGACGAAGCCTGCGTGGCGGTTTGATGCCGCTGCGGCATAAAGCGGTCAAGCGAACGGGTATGTTCAGGTTTTTCAACTGCCATTACGGTCATGTTGATTGTTTCTCCAGTGAGTGCGGGCCGGTGTCGGCCGGGCACAGGGGTTTGGTGCATCAAACGGCGGCGGGTTGTTCCTGTTCAAGCCAGCCGTAACCGCGAGCTTCCAACTCGAGTGCCAGGTTTTTATCGCCGGACTTTATGATGCGGCCGTTGCGAAGCACATGCACAAAATCGGGCACAATGTAATCAAGGAGGCGTTGATAATGCGTCACCACCAGTATGCCGCGATCAGCCGCCCGCAGGGCATTGACGCCATTGGATACGATTTTGAGCGCGTCAATATCGAGGCCGGAGTCGGTTTCGTCGAGCACGGCGAGCCTGGGGTTAAGCACGGCCATCTGCATGATTTCGTTGCGCTTTTTTTCGCCGCCTGAAAACCCTTCGTTGACTGATCGGCCCAGAAAGCTCTGGTCCATTTCGAGCAGTTTCATTTTGGACTTGAGCAGCTTTAAAAAGTCCATCGCGTCAAGCTCGGTTTCGCCGCGATGCTTGCGAATGGCATTGAGCGCCGACTTTAAAAAGTAGCTGGTGCTTACGCCGGGTATTTCCACCGGGTATTGAAACGCCAGAAACAGGCCCTCGCAGGCCCGCTCTTCGGGGGCAAGTTCCAAAAGGTCCTTGCCGTCAAACATCACGCTGCCGGAGGTTACTTCGTACGTTTCGCGGCCGGCAAGCACCTGAGCGAGCGTGCTTTTGCCTGAGCCATTAGGCCCCATGATGGCGTGTACTTCGCCGGCATTGATGGTAAGGTTAAGCCCGCGCAGAATTTCTTTGCCTCCCACGCCGGCGTGCAGATCTTTAACTTCCAATAAGGCCATGAATATTCCTCAAAACAAAAACGCCTGTTTTAACTCACCAACACACATGCCGCCCAGCCTCGCCCATCCGCCATGATGCGTTGTCATCACCATTTGCAACGGCTCGGCGGCAAGCCGGGGCTGAATATGCCGCATCAACCCACGCTGCCTTCGAGGCTTACGCCGAGAAGCTTTTGCGCTTCAACGGCAAACTCCATGGGCAGTTCCTTAAAAACTTCTTTACAAAAACCATTGATAATCATATTGACCGCATCTTCCAGCGCAATGCCGCGCTGCTTGCAGTAAAAGAGCTGGTCTTCGCCGATTTTACTGGTGGAAGCCTCATGCTCGGCCTTAGAGCTGGTGTTGCGCACCTCAATATACGGAAACGTATGAGCGCCGCACTTATCGCCGAGCAGCAGCGAGTCGCACTGGGTGTAGTTGCGGGCATTGGCGGCCGCCTTAAGAACCTTTACCAGTCCGCGATAGGTATTTTGCCCGTGCCCGGCCGAAATACCCTTTGAAACAATGGTACTGCGGGTGTTGCGGCCGATGTGAATCATTTTGGTGCCGGTGTCGGCCTGCTGATAATTATTGGCTAGAGCCACGGAATAAAACTCGCCGATGGAATTGTCGCCCTGGAGAATTACGCTTGGGTACTTCCAGGTTATGGAGGAACCGGTTTCAACCTGTGTCCAACTGATGCGCGAATTGGCGCCCAGGCATTTGCCGCGCTTGGTTACGAAATTATAAATACCCCCTTTGCCGTTTTTGTCGCCGGGGTACCAGTTCTGCACGGTGGAGTATTTTATCTGCGCATCGCCAAGGGCGACGAGTTCAACCACGGCGGCATGCAACTGATTTTCGTCGCGCATGGGCGCGGTGCACCCTTCAAGATAACTTACATAAGACCCCTCGTCGGCAATAATGAGCGTGCGCTCAAACTGCCCGGTGTCGCGGGCATTGATGCGAAAATAGGTTGAAAGCTCCATCGGGCAGCGCACGCCCTTGGGCACGTAGCAGAACGAGCCATCGCTGAACACCGCGGAATTAAGCGTTGCGTAGAAGTTGTCGGAGTACGGCACCACCGAGCCAAGATACTTCTTGATGAGTTCTGGATGGTTGTGCACCGCTTCAGAGAATGAGCAGAATATAATGCCTTTTTCGGCCAATTTGGCCTTGAAAGTGGTCGCAACGGAAACACTGTCAAAGACGGCATCTACGGCGACACCGGCGAAGAGTTTCTGCTCTTCAATGGGTACGCCCAGCTTTTCGTAGGTGCGAAGCAGTTCGGGGTCTACCTCGTCCATGCTGGCGAGCTGCTTTTTGGGCTTGGGGGCGGCGTAATAGATGATGTCTTGGAAATCTATTTTCGGATATTTGACGTTGGGCCATTTTGGCTCGGTCATGGTCAGCCAGTGCCGATAGGCCTTGAGCCGCCACTCCAACATAAACTCCGGCTCGTTTTTGAGCTTGGAGATACGCCGGACAATGTCTTCGCTAAGGCCCTTGGGCAGGGTATCTTGTTCAATATCGGTAACAAAGCCCCACTTATACTCGCGGTTGGCCAAGGATTCGATTGTTTCGGTATCGGTAGGCATGACAAAGCGTCCTGAACAAAGCGGGCGTGGGCCAGCGGAGGCGGTTAAATCGCCTGTGCCGCAGCACCCTACTGCTAACACCTTCATATTAGAGAATACAAACAAAAAGTCAATTGAGACACAGTCTCAATTACGCTTATTTGGACTACCAGCGATTGCGGCCTCCGGCAGGTCGCGCTTGTGAAATTGGCGGCAGGTGCGCATGCGTACTGTGACTACGCTCATGAGCGCCGGGCGGATAGCTGGAGGTGTGCGCTGGTGAGATACGCTGGCGTCTGATGGCCGTAAGAACACGCCACCCCCGCTTTTTGGTGTGTATCAGCCGCCGGGGGGATCAAAAAATATTCCGCTAAGCACGGCGTTGCCTCCACGGATCGGATCGAAGCGAACCCGTACGCTGCCATGGCATTGAAAAACCATATATTTGCCGCCGGCAAAGTGCGAAAACACCTGCACGGGCGCCAAAAGTTTTTTGGTGCGCAGGTCTTCGAGCGTAATGGTTTGCTTGCGATTTTTTCGGTCGAAGTCAACCGCGTACAGCGCCAGCCGGTAGCTGCGCTGGTGGGTCAGGCGTATGTCCATTGCGGCGTGCGGAGCCTGCGAGGTTAAGTCCGAGTAGACAACGCCGGCGATCCGATGCTGCCGGCTGTTCGCCGGCGAGTCAGCCAAGGCCCGTGGGTCGCTTCCGTTGCTGGGCCATTGCGTGCTGTGATTCCAGAGGGCGCGCACGGATTTCACGTATGCCGGTAAATGCTCGACATCGGTTTGGTTGGGGCCATCGGCCAACAGAACATACCCATCGCGACCATATACACCGCCCCAGTTGCCCTGCGTTGTTGCATCCTGGCCCAGCACAGATACAGGATAGATAAACGGCTGCGGCAAAAAGGGAGGTATGCGACCCTGGTAAGCCACGGTAATGGCATACTGCCCCGGCTTTACGGATGTCAGGTAAACAAAATGGCTGCTTTGCACCGCCCCGCCTATGCCCGGGCAGTTTAGAAATTTGCCCCTACGCCATGCGGGCCGGCCATTAACGTCGATAAGATTGATCCGGCGGTGCTCCAAGGGCAGTCCAATACGGGCCACAACGCCGACGGGAATACTGTAGCGGCCTTTGCCGGTTTGCACATTCAACTTTTCGACAATAGAGCCATGAGGCGTCGGCACTGTCGCTTTAACCCAGGTCAAATTTCGCCCCAGGTGTGGAACGATGTCTGCAGCGCCAAAGCCCGGCGTTACGGGGCAAATGCCCGCCACCCACCTCGTCAGCCAAGTTGTACAGCCGGCGCTCCATGGGTGGCACAGGCTGGTGGGGCCGCAGATCATGCTGGGAATAGCGGCATTTGCAGCAATAGCGTAATTCCAGCTTGGCCGGTAAGTCTCAAAAAACGTTGTCCCGCCATAGTTAATTTGTCCGCCCCAGTCGTCGAGAACGGTTTCCATGGCCGAATCCCACAGTTGCATGCGAGCCATCGCTTCAACCACAAAGTATTCGTTAAAGGGCGAAAGCGCCAAGCGGTCGAGGCGGTTGGCAAAGCATCGGCGGTACAGCGTTCGCACCTGTGCTACGGTGGGTACGCCGGCGTTGATACCGTCGCTGGCCGCAAATATGTTCGCCTGCCGCACCCAGGTCGGCTGACTCTGTATTTTGGCGGCATATTTGTCGGCGAGGTTGGTGTAACGGGCCGAGGTGTCTTTGTCGCCAGCGGAGGCAGTTGCCCCCGCAAAGCGCCGGCACGTTTCGACAAACAGCATGCGATAGGCCTGGCAAGCCTGTGGCGTTTGTGCGTTGGCAAAGCCACCGCCCAGTCGGTCGCCCCATCCATAAAACCCGATACGCGGCTGGGCGAAATTGGCCGCGCCGCCAGCCAACAGTTTTTCCACTACAGGATAGTAACGGCGCAGTTCAGCGGCATCGCCGGTGGCGCGGTAGTAGTCCACCAGGCTCAGGACCCAGTAAAGATAATAACTCGCGATACCGTTGCCCTTGCCCGCCGATATATTCAGGTTGTGTCTGACAAAACCGAAATTTCCAAACGCGGCCATGGCCGCTGATTGGGCAACATGGGCATCACCAACCCACGAGATGCGATCACCGCGATCCATCAGAATAGCGCCAAAATACCTTTTCAGAAGGTTGAGCTTAACGGTGTAAGCGCCCGTGTACCAGATACGCGTCAACATGGGGTTGCTGCACGAAAAACTGCCGTTGTAATTGGTTGGCTTGATCTGGCAGACGGCGCGAATGGCCGTTATATGCCAAGGCTTTCCATTAAAATTGCGCACGTAAATCCAGCCGAACCGCACGCCCTCATAATATTGGGGATTAAGCTTAAGTCGGTAGGTGTTGTGAATCTTTTCAGGCGTGGCAACAGCAGGCAGCCAACCGCCGCGTACAGGCCGACCATCATGAGCCTCGGCTTTAAATTCGCTGACACCCATCTTAACCCTGCCACCGTTAAAATCGGGCGAGTCAAATTCAATCCAGGCGGCGCATTCGGTTCCGAAATCAACGCGAATAGCCCCGGCGCCTTGAACGGTAATATCACACTGCGAGGTAAGTGCTGATTTAAGCCCCAAAAACACGCCCGGCGTTTGGGTGCTGACTGCAGCAGGTCGGAGCACATAATACTGCAAGCCGTCGGAGCCTTGCGGATGCCGCCACTGGTACGCCACAAGTGGGTCAGGCGAAAGCGGCACCGGCGTGCCTGAATATGCTCCTCCCGATAGTGGCGGATAAGGCTCGGTAATCGGCGAGCGACCCTGCACCAGATGCAGGTGGTATACAGTATGGGGGGCCGATGCAGGCAACGCGGCGTTTACGTTATGGCATACCAGGGCAAACACAAGCCAAGCCGCTACCATTACCATCGCAACGCAGCCGTCCTGTAGCGAGCCTTCACGTTTGGCTCCCCGTTTGGCCCTCACAAATCGCTCCCAGCGGCTTGCTGTTGGCATATGGCCACTGCAGGCACTGGAGTCAATGGCCCTCTCATGGGCGGTATACTTGTGAAAGTGAGTGAACCAGACGAACACAGCGAACCCATTGTTGCTTAACTTCATAATTTAATGCTCCGTATAGACTCGGCATGAAAAGCCGCATCGCTTTCACACCCGACAAGCACAAGCTCGCAGAAACGCGAAAACTCATACGCGGCTCCTGCCATACCGTACATCTCAGTCCCCAACCCGGCACTTTCGAACGCTAAGACGGTAAATGAACGCGAGCTTTTTGCAGCACCATCTGTGCAAACGGTTTAATCTCTCGGTAATTGCCCCGCCACGTGGTGTACATATACCCCTTTACGCCGCGGACTTGATTGGCGGATTTTATCCAGGCGGCGGTGGCCGAGAGCGGCTGGTCGTAATACGCTGCGATAATTTGCTGATAACCGCGATCGGCGAAAAACGCCAAAGACTTGTCGCGCTTTGCCTGGTTCCAATTCATAATAATCATACGGTGGCTTAAACCACGCCATGAGCCTGCATAAGATCCGTTCACAAGGTAATAATGGCCATGGGCATTATGGTACGGGTCAAACATATCGCTCCAGGTATAGAGGGCGGAATTTCCAAGCAGCTTGGAATACCGTCGCGTAGCCCATGCCAATAGTTGCCCCGGCGATTGGCCGCGGGCCATACACGAAGAGTCCCAATCAAGCACACGGCACTCATCTATTGCCAACATGTACGCATGCGCATGAAACAGGTTTCTCACCCCGGTCGCCTCCTGCCTCGCCAGCCGCCAAAACGCATGCGACGCAATGCAGGCTGCCACCTGACCGTCATAAATAATCGGCGGGTAATACCACGATACAAATACCACCGTGCCGTTGGCAAGAGGTTTGAGAAAGTGAATGCTCACCGGCTTGTGCCACGCTTGATATTCGCCGGGCCACGGGTGATTACCAAGGTTTGGATCCGTCACGGGCGTGTAATCTCTACCTGCAACAAAACCAAGCACCGTGGTGGGCGCTCCTGGACGGCTCAATGGGTTCACCAACCCCGCCACCTGCATGTGCCAATCTTTCAATTGCAACAGGCCGGTATGCGAACCCCATACGCCGAAATACAGCTTCAGGCGGCGATGATTAAGCGTGTCAAACACCACATCATAACGGCGCCACGCTTGCGTTGCTTTTATGTCAAGACGTTCATACTGCAAATTCATCATTCCGCGGGTAAACACGCGAAGTTTCGGATGGCCGGTATAATCGTGCGTTCGCACAGAGAATGATACATGATACACATGCCACGGTTGCAGTAATTTATCAAACACCATCCGGGCATTGCCGCGGTTTTTAAAAATCGTTGCCTCGCGGTTATGAACCTGCACCGCCGCATCGTGCCACTGAGGCGATGCGGGCAACTCGACTGATGGCTCCGGCTTTACCCGTCCAATTTGCCCATTGACCACAAACGCCACATGCCGAACCGGCAGGCCCTCCGCTGCGGACGGGTCGCCAAACAACAGATCGTTTGAATAACCGATTTCGCAAACTGACGGCACCACCTTAAGGTTCAGCGTTGCGGCATAAGTCAACAACGCTTTGACATGCCGTTGATAAACGGCCCGCATCGAGCCGAGGTCGCGCAGGTGCGCCAGCTTGCTGTCTGAAAGAAGGATATGGTTATAGCCACATGTAGCGGCGTCACGCCATAACGCTTTGGTGGACGCAACATTAGCCGAAGGCAAAAGATTGGTCGCATCGTAGAGCCAAAGCTGCGGCATTACACGCTTTGGCGCAGCACTGTAGACATTGATGGGTAAAATCGTTCCCGCTGCTATTATCGTTGCGATGACCCAACAAATGCGTCGCCACATAAAAAACCGCTCCAAGAGCCCGGGAAACGTCCGCAATTATATCCGAAGTCAAAAAGGCTGCCCCACGCCATGACACAGCCATAGCCAAGACGTATAGTACTGCAGTAAATCCGTACCGAGCAGCGTTTGGCCTTTGTAGAGTATAGCCCGGAGTTTAAGTAGTTATGAAGCAAGAACCGCAAGCGTCCACGCAACCCCAGCGGAGCATGACCGAACTTGCAGGCGATGCACCAACCACTCTACCACCTGCGCCTGCATCAGGCCCGCGCATGACCCGGCGAAATTTGCTGGGCTTGGCGGTTGCTGGCGCCGCCAGCGCTGGAAGTGCCGTCGCCCTGGGGGCTGGCGCCACCACAACCCTGGCAGCCGTTGGCGGCGCTGATACCGGGAGTTCGGTCAACATCGCAACGGCGCATGGTGAACTATCGCACGCGCCGCCCGCCTTGGCCTCGCGCATCGCCACCAAGGCCGATTACGCCCGTGGCGAAAACCTGTGGGCTTACACCGGCCACAAGGTCTTCAAGGCGGATGTTCATCCGCACTGGTTGGGAGATGAAGACCGGTTTTGGTACGTCAATATTTTGGCCCGGGGTAAGCGCGAATATATTTTGGTGGACGCTGCCGCCGCCTGGCGCCGCCCCGCGTTCGATCATCTGCGACTGGCTGCCGCGTTGCGCCGCGCCACAGGTAAAAAGTTTGATCCCCAGCGGCTGGCCCTGCAAATTACCGGGGTCAATAAAAGCGCCGACCGCATACACATTCTTTGTGAGGGTAAGGCGTGGCAGCTTAATCTTGCCAATTACAGTCTCACCGAGGAAAAGGGCATGCTCTTGCGACCGCAGCCGCGCGAGCCGCATATACCGCCGCAACAGCACTTTCATCGTTCGTCGCCGGCGGGACCGCAATCTCCCGACGGTAAATGGCTCGCATTTATACACGAGCATAATGTATTTCTGCGCCCCGCCGCCGGCGGAAAAGTTAGAGCACTGTCCACAGATGGTACCGTCGAAAACCAATATGATGGAGGCTTTTTTTGGTCGCCAGACTCGACGCGGCTGGTCGTTGTTAGAACCCGGAAAGGATCCAACCGTGTGGTGACCGAAGTGGAGTGGGCTCCACCCGACAATATCAACCCACGTACCGTGGAGTTCCATTATCTTAAGCCCGGCGATCCGATTCCGCTTCGCAAGCCATGCCTGTTTGACGTATCGCAGGCAATCGAGATTCCTGTCAGTGATACGCTCTTTGCCAACCCCTGGAGCGTGGACGAAATTCGCTGGTGGCCTGATTCCTCACGCTTTTCTTTTTTGTACAACCAGCGGGGCCATCAGGTCATGCGCGTAGTATCGGTGGATGCCCATACGGGCCATGTCAATCTCATCGTCAACGAAGAATGCAAAACATTTTTCGATTATGCCGGCAAGTTATTCACCTGTTACCTCGACGCCGCTCATGAAATGATCTGGATGTCCGAGCGCGATGGCTGGAACCATCTCTATCTTTACGATATGACAACAGGCCGCGTTAAAAATCGAATCACCCACGGCCCCTGGGTGGTTCGTAAAGTCGTGCATATAGACAGCCACGCCCGCACCGTGTTGTTGGAAGCAGGCGGTATTTTTCCGCAGCAGGACCCCTACTATATTCATTACATTCGTGTTAATTTTGACGGTTCCAACCTTGTCCACCTGACACACGGCGATGGCACGCACCACATTCGCTTTTCGCCTGATGGCAAATACTACCTCGACCGCTTCTCGCGCGTTGACCTGCCCCCGGTCACTGAGTTACGCCGCACGCACGATGGCTCGCTGGTATGCCCGCTTGAACGTGCCGATGCCTCACTGCTGTTAACAACCGGCATACCGCGCCCGGAACGCTTTGAAGCGCCGGGTCGTGACGGCATCACCAAAATCTATGGCCTTATTTTCAAACCCTCCAATTTTGACGCCGCGATTAGCTACCCGGTGGTCGAGGACATTTATGCCGGCCCCCAAGGTTCTTTTGTGCCCAAAGAATGGCAGGATTTTTACTGGCAGCAAACACTCGCTGAAATTGGCTTTATCGTGGTCAAATGCGACGGCATGGGCACCAGCAACCGCTCAAAGGCGTTTCACGATGTCTGCTGGAAAAATCTGGGCGACTCCGGTTTTCCAGACCGAATCCCCTGGATCAAGGCCGCCGCGAAAAGCCGCCCCTGGATGGACACCCGGCGAATCGGTATTCATGGCACGTCCGCAGGCGGCCAGAGCGCCATGCGAGCTTTGGTGGCATTTGGCGAGTTCTACAAAGTTGCCGTCGCCAACTCCGGCTGCCATGACAACCGTGTAGATAAGATATGGTGGAATGAACTTTGGATGTGCTGGCCTATCGGCCCCTGGTATGCACAGCAGTCCAATGCAGTCAATGCACACAAACTTGCGGGTAAACTGATGCTGATTGTCGGCGGCATGGACCATAACGTAGACCCCGCCTGCACGTTTCAAGTAGTTGATGCGCTCATCCACGCCAATAAAGATTTTGACCTGCTGGTGGTGCCCAATGGGCATCACGGCTGTGGTGGACCTTTCTGGCATTATACTTGGCGGAGAACGCGGGATTTTCTCGTGCGGCACCTATGGCATTTTGAGCCGCGAAGCGCATAAACCCACTTCACACCGTCGGCTGCGTCACTCCAGCATCAGAATATCGTCCATGCCGCCAGTACTTTTGGCAATTTACGGCCGTGCCATTTTGGCGTTAGCATCTGAGTGTTTGTCGTATTTCGCAATATGACACCCGCAAGCTTTGGAATATTTTGCATGTCGCAGCTTATTTTGCCAACGGCCCCCATCGGAGAGACCGGACCGGTAAAAGCATGGTTTGAGCCGGTCGCAATAGACACCTACGAACCCATGCCGGCGGAAAAGAATCCCATGTTTCTCAATCGTCGCGTATACCAAGGCAGCAGTGGACGGGTCTATCCCCTCCCATTCATTGATCGCATTGCAACCAAGAAGATTCCGCGACTGTGGCAGGCTTTGCATATTGAAAATGAGTTTATCCGCGTGATGATTCTTCCGGAACTGGGCGGACGGATTCACATAGGGCTTGACAAGACCAATAACTATGATTTTTTTTATCGGCAGAATGTTATTAAACCTGCCCTGGTCGGGTTGGCCGGCCCCTGGGCTTCAGGTGGCGTCGAGTTCAACTGGCCGCAACACCATCGGCCCGGCACATTTCTGCCTATGCGATTCGATATAGAAGAGCATGCCAACGGCGCTCGCACCATCTGGCTTAACGATCGTGATCGTTTAAGCCGGCTTGAGGCGTCTCATGGCATTTGCCTGCATCCGGCCAGTGCCCTTTTAGAGTTAAAGGTTCGGCTGCACAATTGTACGCTTACTACGCAGACGTTTTTGTGGTGGGCCAACGCCGCCGCTCGCGTGCACGAACGCTACCAGTCCTTCTTTCCACCGGATGTGCGCTTTGTTGCCGATCACGCGCGGCGGGCCATGTCCAGCTTTCCGCTCTGTGAGGGCCATTATTACGGTATAGACTATAAAAGCCGCGCCAAACATGGCGTACCCGAACACGAAGCCCCGCCCTGCTTTAAGCCGACCAGTGAGTACCCACCGAACGATTTAAGCTGGTACGCAAATATTCCGGTGCCAACCAGCTACATGGCCATCGGATCCAAGCAAGACTTTCTGGGCGGCTACGATCATGCGGCCAAAGCCGGTTTTGTGCACATTGCCGATCATCACATCGCACCGGGCAAAAAACAGTGGACTTGGGGGAATCATAATTTTGGCTACGCCTGGGACCGCAATCTTACGGATGGCGACGGCCCGTATGTAGAACTCATGGCCGGCGTTTTTACCGATAATCAACCCGATTTTTCGTTTCTTCATCCGGGAGAAATTCGGCAATTCCGGCAATACTGGTACCCAATCCAGCAAATTGGACCAGCCCAAGCCGCCAATATTTCCGCAGCGGTAAGCCTCAAAGTTGCCGATGGCCGGGTGCAATTGGGCGTGGCTGTTACAGCCGTTCAACCAAATTGTCGCATAACGTTGGTCGCTGGCGGTCGAAAATTGTGGCACAGCAAAAACACTCTCGCGCCAAATCGGCCCCTGCTGCACTCGTTGGCGCTGCCTTCCGGCACTTCTCCTGCTGCGCTTAGCGTGAGGGTGGAGGATTCAGCCGGTACGCTGCTGATATCCTACGAAAACAGCGTCGCATATGCGGGCCACCGGCCAACTCCGGCAGTTGAACCACCATTGCCGGCGGCCATCACTTCAACCGACGAACTTTATATTAATGGACTACACCTCGATCAATACCGCCACGCCACGCGTGATCCGGAACCGTATTGGCAGGAGATTATCCGCCGCGACCCCGGTGACTGTCGCGCCAATAACGCTCTGGGGCTGCGGCTGCTGGGACGAGGCCTTTTTCTGGCCGCAACCGAATGCTTTCGCAAGGCCGTGGCCCGACTTACACAACGCAATGGCAACCCGCGCGATGCCGAACCGCTTTATAATCTGGGTATTGCGCTGCAATACCAAAACAACTATGCCGGCGCTTACGATGCTTTTGCCAAAGCCACATGGAGCCATGCCTGGGCTGATGCCGCCTCCATGCGGCTGGCCGAGTTGGATTGTCGCAGTAAAAACTACGCAAAAGCCATCGAGCGGCTCACCAGCCGTGGGTTACACCAGCACAATCCGCAGGCCGCGGCGATGTACGCTCTGTCACAGGCTGCCTGCAACAACTCAAGCAATTCGCCGATGCAACACACCCCAGCAGACGCTTTTTATCG
>JAJXZA010000209.1 GCA_021780285.1 Planctomycetota bacterium | reverse complement strand
GCCGTGCTGCTCGACAAACACTTTGGCGTGGTTCTCGAACCTGAAGACCCCGCCGTGCGCCCCGCACTAACCAACATAAGCACCTTGGCAACTTACATAGATGCCCACCGCAGCCCATCGCCTGCAGAACCAAAAACCCCATAAGCCCCAAGGACCCGCCCGGAAGCGCGGCTGTCCCCAGCCGCATCAATCGCAGCACCCCAAGCTTTACTTTCTACTATCCCAATCTACTCTCTCGCGGCCCGCAGGCCGCGCAGAGTAATGCAGAGGCAGGAGAAACTTACAGTGCGTCACAATTAGAGCACCAAGTGGTCATGAGTTTATAAAACACCCTTTACGTTGGGTATACGGCTAAGAAATCGCGATATTTTGCTGAAGAGCACCCGCATACAACATCTGCGCACATCTGCGTCATCTGCGGTTAAAATCGTCGCGCAGGGCCCCTAAATTAAATTAAAATCTCTGGGGCCCTCTGCAAACTCTGTGGCAAAAACGATCGTCGCGCAGCCCCCGCGCAGGCAGGGATGCCTGCACCACAATCATTTCGCCTTATACCTCATTCATACTACCCGGCTCTTGCGGTAAACCCGGCGCATTTTCAGCCGATGCCTGCTGCGATACAATTTTCACGTCGGCGACGGAGCCGAGGCGGCTTTTGCGTGGGTAGTGCCTGTGACAAACCTTGAAGCTGGCGAATGGGCCCTGGCAGCGGCGGCGGCAGCCGGGGCGTTTCACGCCGCCAATGTATTCTATGCCGGCAGCCAGTGGTTTATTCATGCCGATCGCCGCATCACCGACGCCGGCGCTGTGGCCCTTACGTTTGACGACGGCCCTCACCCGGTATTTACGCCCGCTGTCGCCGAGACGCTGGCCGCATTGAATGTGCCCGCCGCATTCTTTCTCATTGGGCGCTACGTCCGCGAGCAGCCGGCACTGACGCGGGACCTTGCCGCCGCCGGCCACGTGCTGGGCAACCACACTTGGGACCATCACCGCTGGGGCGTATTCGGTTCGAGCCGCTACTGGCACGAGCAACTCGCCCGCACCAACGACGCCATTGCCGCCGCAGCCGGCAGGCCCGCAATGCTCTTTCGGCCGCCGATGGGTTTTAAAACATGGCGCCAGGCGAAGGCGTTAAAGGCCATGAACCTGCGCGTGGCGGCGTGGCGACTGCGCGCGTTTGATACGCTGCCCATCAGTGCTGCGGCCATTGCCCGGCGCATCGGCGAGCAGGCCTGCGGCGGCGACATCATCACGCTGCACGACGGCCTCGAGCCGGCAAGAAGGACGTGCTCACAGGAACAAACGTGCCGCGCATTGCCCGAAATCATCAAGCGACTGCGCGATCGCGGGCTGCGCTTCGTCTCGCTGACCCACGGCCTGAACTTACCCGCGGCTCCTGCCATCGCGGCGCCGCCGGAGGCCAAAGCATGAATGCCAGCAACGCCAACTCCCGCGCTGCGGGGCCGCAACGCTTTGAACCGCCGTCGGCGCGGCTCGATGTGCGTGTGCGAACGGTTGCGACTTTTATCTGCTTTGGCGGGGCCTTGATCTTTTTGGTGCTCGTGCTCGGCCCGCTGATGGCGCTGGCTCACGCACTCGGCGACCGCGACCGCAAGGTGGCCCGGCGCTGGGTGCGCAGAGTGTACCGCGGGGTGCTGGCGTGGTTCTGCGGCAGCGGCCTGCGGTTTGAACCATTTGACTGGAGCCAGGCCCCGGAGTCATGCATTATTGTGGCCAACCATCAATCTATCATGGATATATTGATCATGTACTTTTTTCCGCGCGATGCGCGGGTATGGGCCAAAGACTGGCCCTTTAACCGCCCGCTGCTGGGGTGGATGATGCGCTTGTGCGGCTACCTGCATGTAGATTCGCCGGATATCATGGAGCAAGCCGGCCAAGTGCTTAAAGCCGGCGGCAGTCTGTACATCTTTCCGGAAGGCACACGCAGTCGCGATGGCCGCCTGGGGCGCTTTCATGATGGGGCCTTTGCGCTGGCGGTAAAAACGAATACGCCTATTGTGGCGGTGGCCATTAACGGCAGCGGTCGTTGTATTCCGGCGGGGTATGTTCGGGTATACCGGCCGAAGATAACGGTGCGGGTGCTGGGCGTGCTGCGAAGCGACCCCAACGCCGAAAAACCACAGGCCGCCCTTAAAGCCGCCACCGTGAAGCTTATAGCCGCAGCACTGCCGCCACAGAACCAAGCATAGCCTTGTCCCGCACCGACAGAGCCATTCACCGCAGGGTATTCAGTATCTACAAACAATTGATTGATGACTCAATGCCCTCCCGCGTGAACACTCCATTAAAGATATGATTGTCCAGCGACAAAATAACTAAAATCAATGCCCGCCAAATGAACGCATACAGTTTTACATGATCACTTTATTCAACCTCTGCGTTAATCTGCGGCATCTGCGGTTAACTCCGTCGCGCAGCGCCCTGGGCGTTGAGTTTCTCGGCAGACGATTTTTACCGCAGGGTACGCAGGGTAACGCAGGGGTCCCATGCGGGTACTGTTCATCAAAATATCGTGATTTCATGGCTGTATACCATATCTAAAAAAGTATTTTATAAACTCCCGGTCACTTGATGCTCTGATTTTGGCGCACTACAGGTTTCTCCTGGATCTGCGTTAATCTGCGGCATCTGCGGTTAACTCCATCGCGCAGCGCCCGGTAAACGCCAGGTTCCATGTGAGCCGAGGCTTATCGGTATTGCGGCAACCATCGGCTGTTTTTGTCGCTCATGCGAATATTTAAACTTTCAATTTTTTTGCTTGACACTCTCTGGCCTCCAAGCCTATGCTAATACACGAGGTTGGCGCGGAGCGCTTGTTATACCTGTCGTTGCGGCCTGATTATGTTGCCGCACGACAATGCAAACAGCGCTTTCAGTAGCTGTTGAAGCTGCCATCATTCCGCCGGCTTAGCCGGCAATTTCGCTTCGGGCCTGCCTCATTATGTTGTTGCCGTGCGGCTGGCGTGGTTTTTAACCTTCCTTAAATCAGCTGCCGGTAACAAAATTTCCGCTTGGTTGGGCAGTCGGCACGCCTAAAATGGGCCTGCAGCTGCCAAGCAGGGATGTTTAATCAAGCGGTTCATGCCTTACGGAGCCTTTGGCCGGGCAGGCGGATGCACCGGCCGCAACCAACGCCTTCATGCGGTATTCATGCAATATTGCATGCGGCACTCCAACTTGCATATGTGTTCCAGCCTGCTTTACCAAGCCTGAAGTACCGGTAAAGCAATGGGATCTTAGTAATGCAAGCGGGCAGATGGGTTTGGCCAAAATACGGCGGCAAGAGGCTGCCCTGTGCCAATACCTGGTGGTTGTAAGCTACCTGGCTCCTATTAAAATCCCTGCGGGTGAGACCGTGAGAGCCAATAAAATCAATGGCAGCCGCGGCTGGGCATTGTTGCCCGGTAGCTGCGGCTGGGCCTGCAAGTATAGAGAAGCAAGCATAAAAATTGAAGAACACGAACGGCCGATTCCGCGGGCGGGGTATTCTTGGGGCGCGCGCCCCAGACTCCGACAAGGTGCGGACTCATCCATTACTCTCATTTGCCGATGGTAGCTTGGCATTGTTTGGAAGGCGCCTTCCAGCCAAAACCGCCGGCATCACCAGGCACTCCGGCAGAGTCGCTCGTTCGATGGACCTTAGTGTTTTTTTAAGGAGTGCATCCTATGAGGACGCGTGTACCACAACGAGGGTTTACCCTCATTGAGCTGCTGGTCGTGATCTCGATCATTGCCCTGCTCATCGCCATCCTGTTGCCCAGCTTGGCGAAAGCCAAGGAACTGGCCAACCGCAGCGTATGCTCGAATAACATTCGCAGCATCATCCAGGAATTCGAAATCTACGCCAACAGCAACAGCGGGCAGTTCCCGGCCGTTTCACCCTACAGCACGGTCACGTCGGTTCAGAACGGACCCGGTATCATCAGCACGGGCGGCACGAGCGCCAGCGCCGCCGCCCAGTACTTATTCAGCAGCACCGCCCAGAACGGTTCGCCGTTGGCCTGCATGTGGCTCTTGGTACTGGAACAGACTATGTCGACCAAGAGCTTTTTATGCCCCTCCGACCCGGTGGCGACCACCCCTTCCAGTGCAATCTACACCGGGTCCGGATCGACGAACAATTACGTCACCTGCTTCGGCGTGACGCAGCCGAGCGCAAGTGCGCTCCCCACAACGCCGCCGGCTGTAGGAAACAGCTACTCGATAGCCGATCCTTGGAACACCACCGGTAGCGTCGGCGGCTGGTGGTCCAATAACTCGGGTACCGATGTCGCATTGGTCTCCGACATGGCACCGGAAAATAATTCGGTGACGGGATCAACGCTTAGCCGTATCCCAGCCGAGCCGCTGTCGAACACCTATGGCAACTACATCTTTAACTCCGGTAACCACGGCGGCGATGGCCAAAACGTTGGCTATGCCGACGACCACGTCGCTTGGGCGGCCAACCCTTATGTTGGTACCAACCAGGAGAACATATTCACCTATGGTGAAACCGGAACAGGCACGGGCGGCAACACCGTCGGCACCGCGGTGTCTAGCGGAACTATTATTTCAGTGAGCGGCTACACCTTCCCATCTATCGCCCCATACGACATCTTTATGGTGCCGGCGCGCAACGTCTCCAGCGGCAGCTGGTAAGCCAGGCGGCCGAAATTGCGGCAGCGATTGCTGCTGACAACCAAAGCCATAAATCAAGAGTTAAAACCCGCGGCCCGGAGCACCCCGCTCCGGGCCGCTTTCTTATGGTGGGGATCAAACAACGTCCGTTTAATATTACGCGGCGCGGCCAGCAGGGAATGGTGTTAAACACGAAGTCCCAAAGGCACGAAGAAGATGTTTATAAATTGGTTGCAACCGCGGCCTGCGCGGTGCGAGAATGGAGTTGCATGTTCGGTGCGATTCTTGTTGAAATGACAAGATGCCACAGGTTTGCAATGCAGGGTAACGCAGAGGTTATATGCCGGTACTGTTCTACAAAAATGCCGCACTTCTTTGACCAAGGTTTAGGATGTACTTCTTTACATGTTATAAACTAACGATAGCCGCATAATCACCTATTTAGGCCGCGTTAACTTTCCCCTGCCTCTGCGTTACCCTGCATTGCACACCTGTAACATCTTGTTTTTTTAGCAAGATTTGCGCCATGCAGAACTCCAACCCCCGTCGCGGTGCAGCAGCAACCGCGTCCAAAAGCGCAGCGCCACGCAAATAGAAAACTCTGCGTACATCTGCGTCATCTGCGGTTAACTCCGCTGGCCGCCCTGCGACATCTGCCGTTAACTCCGTCGTGCAGCGCCCGGTGCAGCATTTACTCGCTGGGCGCAGCTGCGGCGGCGCGGGTGGCTTCATCTCTGGCGTACAAATCGCGCATGTGCTGGCATACGCGCACAAAATCGGTTCGGTCCTGGTCGCTTAGCCCGTGCAAGATATAGAGCGAACGCTCCAATCGCCCCTGCTTAAATGTCTCGTAGGCGGTGCGTCCGGCCGCGGTAAGCGTGACATCTATTTTGCGTTTGTCTTCGGGGTTGAGGGCGCAGGCGATGAGTGGCCGCGGAAAGCCGCCTTCAAGCGAACGAATAATGCGCGACATCTGCGCGGGTATAACGCCAAGATAGCGCTGCAGTTCGCCCACTGTCTGCTTGTCCTGTCGAATGAGCGAGTCGAGCGTTAAAAATTGCGATTCCGAAAGCTCCGTTTCGGTATCGGCGGCGCGCGCTGCAAGCCGCTGGCGCCAGGCCATTTTGGTAAGCTCAAAAATTTCGTCGGCCATTTGCGTAAGCGATTCGGCACTGTCAGGTAATGTGTGGGCCATCATTTAGCTCCGCGATACAAAAACTTGCACTGCGTTATTAGTTTACAATTGTAAATCAAATGGCGCATATTGCAATGACTCTTGGCGTAAGCGTTCACGAAGGTTGGGACGAAGCAGGCTGGAAGCCTGCACCACAAGCAAGAATTTCGGATCAGGAGGCATCGCGACGCGAAGATTTTTTTATGGCGCTGCGCGACGGTTTTTGCCACAGAGTTCACAGCGCGGGCTATGCCCGCAGCCCAACATCAGAGGCCAGATTTGCCGCAGAAGATTCTATTTACCGCGAAGCCGCGAAGGCGCGAAGTTTATAAGTGGAACTTAATTGAATGATTACCAGTTTATAGTTTCCAAATAACTCTATATGTAATATAGCCTTATTGGCCGATCTTAATTTTAATTACATAGTTGCTGCAGTCAGC
>JAJXZA010000227.1 GCA_021780285.1 Planctomycetota bacterium | reverse complement strand
TATGGCGGTCAGCATGCCCGCCCCACACCATCGTTGCAGGCAAAATGCCCTCACCACAACATCAAGCGGCTCACAACAGATATTGGATGAATGTGGTATTGCGGTTTTCATCAGGCCAGTCTACGCTTTTGAATCAGTGGGCTACCGGCGTGCCAAGTTGCCGGCCGACTTCTTCGAGTTTTTTCTTCATGGTTTCGGCGGTATTGGCTTCAAGGTTTAAACGCAGCAGCGGCTCGGTATTGCTTTTGCGAACGTTAAACCACCACGTGTCGTACTCCACCGTTATGCCATCAAGATAATCTATCGCGGCGTCTTTATACGTTTCGGCGAGGCGGCTGATGGCGGCGTCCTTGTCGGCGACTTCATAGTTAATTTCGCCGCTGCCGTGCCAACGCAGCAGCGGTTTGAGCACATGGCTTACGGGCACATCGAAGCGCGAAAGCACCGACGCGGTACAGGCAAAGGCAATGGCTCCGCTGTCGGTGTTGAAGCTGTCACGAAAATAAAAATGCCCGGAAAGCTCGCCGCCAAACACGCCCTTGCTGTCGGCGAGCGCCTTTTTCATGAAGGCGTGGCCGACACGTTCGCGCCGCGGCACGCCGCCGGCGTTTTCAATTTCTTCTTTGACGACGCGGCTGGAGCGCAGGTCGTAAACAACGGCCGCGCCGGGGTTTGACTTTAAGAAGTCGCGTGCCAGCAGGGCTGTGACAATGTCGCAGCGGATCACGCGGGCCTGTTCATCCACAAAAATGCAGCGGTCGGCATCGCCGTCAAAACACACGCCGAGGTCCGCGCCGTTGGAGAGCACCGCTTCCTGCAATTGCCGCAGGTTGGCGTCCACCAACGGGTTGGGTTCGTGCTTGAACGTGCCGGTCACTTCCATGTTAATCGGTACGATATTCAACTGAGGCCGGCCCATAAAAATCGCCGGAATAAACTTGCCGGCCATACCATTGCTTGCATCCACCACCACCTTAAGCGGGCGGGCGAGCTTTAAGAACCGCAGCACATGATGTTTGTACGGCTCCCAGATATCCATGGATTCTACCGTGCCCTGCTGCGCCGGCGGGTTGCGGCGCAATGTTGAGCAGATGCGTTTGATTTCGTTGAGGCCGGTATTTTCGCCGATGGGCCGCGCGGCAAGTCCGCTGATTTTAAAACCATTGTAATGCCCCGGGTTATGCGAGGCGGTGGTTTGAATGCCACCGCAGCAGCCGAGGTGGTTGATCGCAAAATAGATTTGGGGGGTGTCTATCATGCCGATGTCAATGCAGTTGGTACCGGTGGAACGGATGCCCTCAATCAAGGTACTGCAAAGCGAAGGGCTGCTGAGCCGCATATCGCGTCCGACGATGACCATATTTTTTCGTATGTCGGACCGGGCGGGTCCAGTGAGGTTCATTCGCAAAAACTGAGCGGCGGCGTGGCCAATTTTCCAGGCGAGGTCTTCATTAAGCTGGTCGGGATAGGTGCCCCGCACATCGTAGGCTTTGAATACTTTATCAATATTTACATCGGTCATGTTCAATCCTTATGCGGCCTTGGTGAGTCACGTTTTTTGGCCAGGCGACCCGCGGGCATTGGGCCTGTCCGCCAGGTAAACCAGCAAGCCGGTAGCCGCATCTGCCATCGGCTAAGCAGGCGTTTATCCTAGCGGCATCCGCGGCTGGACGCCACCGTTGCCAAAACAAAATAATCGCAATCATGATATGTGAGCCACTACGCGCCTCCGCCCGCCTCAACAGCCGGACCCGACGCGGGCGGCGAGCGCTGCGGATGCAGGCAGCATGTCTGCGTCCCCAACGTTAAAGCATAACGCCGGCTGCGGGCTGGCGTTATTTTAGCGCTATGCGAATCTGCTCGCCAGAGGATGTTGGCAGCGTCAATACCTTGCCATGCAGCGTACCGGCTTGCCCCGTGGTGGTTGAATAGCCGGCAGCCTTGCCACGCCAAGGGTTTGCCAAACGCAACGTGCCGCCGCGTTGGCTGATAATTGCCACATAGCGCACCTGACCGCCGCGAATAGCACTCGACACCAAAAAGTCGCCGCAGACCAGGAGATTGCCAAACGATGCATTTTGGTCCGAGGGCCAATCGGCAAAAACATGGATGTTGCGTTGATAGCTTTGTACCAGCATCATATTTAATGCCGTTGGAATGATGGCAAAATCCTCGGTTCCACCGCCGCCGGTATGAATCACAAAATTGGGTGTGCTATAGTGCTGCACCAGCAGCTTCATCTTTGCCAGAATAACATGGGGGTCGTAACCCACGCAGGCCGCATCGGTATAAAAATTGCAATCGTTGTTGAAATCAAACCATTGGCCGCTGAACTTGACGGTATTAAAGGCGGCGGCACGTTGGCTCGGTGAACTTTCCAGCCCGATCGCCATGCCCGGAAAAATCGCCTGCACCGAGCTCATGCCGGCGCTGCTGCCCGTTTCTTTCCAGCCGTTATCGAGCCGCGGATTGGCAAAGCCTATGCCGCGCTGCGTCTCAGCGATGACGCTTTTTCCAGCGGCAAGGGGACCGACGATTTGTGCCAGGCTCTGGTTTGCCGGATGACCATTCACGGTAAATACATTGGCGGCCGCACGGATGGGCAGCGGAGGCAAGTGCCGCAGGGTATGCTCCCAGCGGGCCGCATGGGCGCTGCCGAGGCCAAGTTGCGCATGCATACTCAACAGGCCGCTGTAAAGCAATCGCAAAAAGGCGATGCTGGTGGCCGGGTTAACGTCATTGGCGTATTGCAGTTCGTCGGCGGCGTCGTTGTAGTCCATATACACGCCGTTCTTAAGCACCAGGTAATGATCCCAAAAGGCGGCCACCGCCTTTAAGAATGGGTATATCTTGCGGGCGTAGGCAGGGGCGCGCGTGTAGCGCCATCGCATGACGCAGTCTACCGAAGCAAACAACGCATCAGACTTCTGCCGGAGTGTTTTGGCCCCATCGGAGCTCCAGACCGGAGGCGGTGCCAAATGGCAGTAAAAAAATATGCCTTTGTAGCCGCGATGGGCGGCCAGACCTGCGCCGCGCTTCAACCAAAACAGCAGCGGACTATCATAATTCTCCGCCAACGCGACGTGGTTGGTCGGATAGGCCGCCCAAAATGGCGCCTCGTAGTTGTAATCGAGCGTGTAATCTCCTTGCCAGCCCATGTAAATGCTGGTAATAAAATTACCCCACAGACCCGGTGGCGTACCGCCCGGCCGGCTGCAGCACGCCAGCAGGTACAACTCGCCGTAATAGTTGTCGAGCACCAGCTTGTTGGGGATGGCAACGTAGGATTTGCCCCAAAAGTTCTTCCACCACGCCACATGCGATTGCCACATAGCCTCGGTGGTTTTTATGCTCATGCCACCGAGCAACTGCAGTGTTGCGGCCTGCGGGTGCGGCACGTCGCGATCATTTAACGCCGAGAGCAGCAGAATTGCCCTGCCGCCGGCGGGTAGTGTTAAGGGTACCGCCATCGAGGTTGCGTGCTGCGGTGCCTGGCCGATGACACTGACGGCCAACACACCACGCGGTGCGCACCCATCGTACAAAATGTGCTTATCGCCCGGGTGAATGGCGGCCCAGTGCCACGACGGCCCCTGCACCTGCTGTGCCGATGGGAAGGCATTGGTACTTGCCACAGTCTTGCCATCCACCAATAAGCTCAGCGTGCGGCCATCGTACGCGGCCGACACCTGCGACCAGTGTTGCAGTGGCAGCGCGGCAGAGGCGGTGATGCGCACCCTGTTAAGCAGCGCTGAGAGTTTGCCATTGACCAGAGAGAGTGAAAAGCCATACGGAATTTGCGGAGGCGTAGGCTCGGCATAACCACGCCAATCTACGTTACACAAAGCGCTGAAAATCGCCTGTGAGCCGGTAGCCGCGTTTGGCCGCACCCGTGCGGCAATCGCAAACGCCCTCTGCGGCATCAGCAGGTTGCCGCAGTCAAACCGCGTGGATGCCCCCGTTGGGCTGACCGTCGGCTCATTTAAAAAGCGGTATGCCAGCCGACCCGACATGGCTCCACGGTAAATACGAACGTCGCTTATTCGGCCATCAAAAGACTTGCCCGGGTCCTTACCGGTTGGCTCGCCAATGCGGGCATCCATCGTTTCGGGCGATACAGTCAGCCAGCTTACGCCTGCGGTGCGCCCGGCCATACCCGCCGCGCCCGGGGTACCCCAGCCATCGAGCAATTGAGGGGTAATGGTCAACGGAGAAATGCCCGTGTTGTGCAGCTGCAGAACCATGATGTCTTGCGGATTGGCCACAAAGCATTTGAATTGCAGGGCGGCTTGGCCATGAGTGGCGAAGCGGCCGGTTAAATCGGCCGGGCCGATGTTTTCATCCACGTGGTAGCTTGCACCCCGCAGTTGTGGAATTGTCAGTTGCAGCCGCCCCACAGGCATGATGCGGCCGCGCAACATGCTCCAAAAGTCGTCGCGACCGACAAAAAATGTCGGCTGCTCCGGCCCACCCTGCAGCGCCACACCCATGCTGCCATTGCCTAATAACGCACCACCAGGCAATAGGTTGGTCGGCGCACCGCCAGGGACATTCGTGTATGTACCATGAATAGCCGCAACTATTTGCCATGCAAGGTTGGCTACACTGAGGCCAGGTGCGATGGCGGTTGCTGCATCAAGCCCTGTCGGCATCAACAACAGTACCAAGCCCACCACAAACAGCATCGCGGAGACTCCACGACGCTGCGGTTTTTTCTGGTGATGAGCCAACGGGTGTTGCAAACAGATTTTACTTTTGAGCATGCTATTCAGTACCATCTGATCCATTTTACCTCGCATGAAGCCAATTAGACCAACGCCCGATCGCTTCGCCGATTGCCCGGGCGACGTTCAATTTTGCGTCAAATTTTTGCTGCTTGCAGTATATCCATGCAAAGGGCGTGGTACAGCTTGACATACAACCGACTGAACGATACCCTAACATTTACCTAACTAATATCAAGAGGTTTATTATGCAGACAACTTCTATTGAGGAACTACGCCGCGTATTGGCCGAAAAGCACACAAGTCGCGCGGGCATGGGAAGCTTTCGCACCGGCCTGGGCGGATGGGACGCCGCGTCGCCAAATGGAGTATTCCAGGGCGGCGCGGTGCATGAATTGCTTTGGCAGCGAAAACAGTCTCCTCCAACCTCCCTGGCTTTATATCTTGCGGCTGCGGCACTGAGCCAGGGCGGCACGATGGTGTGGAGCGATCCCGAACGGGAACTGTATATACCCGCCGTGTCGGCCATGCGCATCAGTCTGCGGCATTTGATTCTGCTGCGCTGTGCGAACCGCGAAGAACAACTCTGGGCTTTGGTCGAATGTTTGCGCTGCCGGGGGATTGCAGCGACGGTAGCCACCCTGGGCCGATTAAGTCAAATCGAAGCGCGGAAGCTGCAACTGGCCGCCGAGAGCGGCGGCGGCGTGGGTGTCTTCATGCGCCCTGATGATCGGCGCATCAGCACCCACTATGCCGCGGCCACGCGCTGGTTTGTCGAGCCGGCGCCGGGCGATGAACAAGCGCAACGGTGGAGTGTGCAACTGCGGCACGGGCATGGAGGACAAATCGGAAAAGTATTGCTTCTGGAGGCGGACCGTGACACACGTGCTTTGCTGCACTTACCCCACTGGCCGATAGATCGGCTGCGGCGACGACGACCCGTGCTACGGCATAAGCCGCTGGTGCTGGTCGAAACCAACGGCAATCGGCATATTGTGGTGCACGTCAGCCCGGAAGCATCACCGGAAATCTATCCAGGCATGACGCTGGCCGAAGCAGGCGCGCGTCAAGCGGGACTGATTCATTTTGCGGCGGCGCCGGCTTCTGACCGGCGGGATTTGCAAGCACTGGGATATTGGTTTATGCGATTTGGCCCCAAGGTATGCATCCATCCACCGGCGTCTGTGTTTCTGGACGCCACCGGCCTGGAATTACTGTACAACGGGCTGATGAATTTTCAGCAGCGCATCGCCCAAGCCTTACATACGCTCGGCATTCACGCGGCCCTGGCCCTTGCGCCGCGGGCCGGCGCAGCGTGGGCGCTGGCGGCCTTCGGCAAAAGCGGATCGCACATACTTGAGCCTGAGCAACTGCTGTCCGCCCTGCAACCGCTGCCGCCGGAGGCCTTGCGCTTAGTACTACAGCGCGATATTATCCTGTATCGCAGCGGCGTAGGGAGGCGAGGGTGATGCCGAGGCGGCGAAGTTTTCGGATGGTACGCTTGCGGTGGCTGCGGCGGGCTTGGGAGTTACGCTGCT
>JAJXZA010000272.1 GCA_021780285.1 Planctomycetota bacterium | reverse complement strand
ACAGCATGAAGAAAAGGCCGCCGAGCGCCGGCTTTTTGTCATGCAGGTGGTGCAGCCGGGGCTTGCCGGCCTGATGGATGGTTCGGTTTCGACCCTGGCTCCGCTGTTTGCCGCGGCCTTTGCAACCCACAACAGTTGGTCGGCCTTTGTGGTGGGTCTGGCGGCTGCCGTGGGCGCGGGCATTTCCATGGGGTTTGCCGAGGCGCTGTCCGACGATGGCATGCTCACCGGCCGCGGACGACCGCTGGTACGTGGAACCGTCTGCGGTTTAATGACCGCCGCCGGCGGACTTGGCCATACGCTGCCCTACCTGCTGCCGTTTATTTTTCACGGCTTTGGCTTTATGTGGGCTACCGGCGTGGCGGGAGCCGTGGTGGCCGTTGAGCTGGTTATGATCAGTTGGATACGCGCCAAGTATATGGACACACCATTTTTGCGCGCGGCATTTCAAATTGTGGTCGGTGGGGTATTGGTATTTTTGGCGGGAATTTTAATCGGCGGCTCGTGACGGCCGCTGCGCCCGTGGCGCAACAACTTACGAAAGGCAACCATCGTGGGACAACAACACAGCACCCGTGACAAACCCAAGGCCATGTACGTTCTGGACAAACGCTGCTTCTCCATGATTTACGGCCCGGACGAACTTACCGATATTGCCCGACTCACCAGGATTGACAACCAATGCTACGAGCCGGCGAGGCTTCAAACCCACCCGGAAGCGCTGGCCGAAGTTGAGGTTATTTTCTCCGGCTGGGGCGGCCCGAGATTGGACCACACCTTTTTAGCCCATGCGCCAAAACTTAAGGCTCTGTTTTACGGCGCCGGCAGCGTCAGCGAAATTATTACTGAAGCGGCCTGGCAGCGCGGTATCGCCGTCACCACCGCCTATGCCGCCAACGCCGTGCCCGTGGTTGAATATTCGCTCGCGGCCATTATTTTCTCGCTCAAACATGTTTGGAGGCTTGCCGCCGAAACCAGAGCGCAGCGAACCTTCGGCAGTCAGGAGGGCATCCCCGGCTGCTACAAAACAACCGTCGGATTGGTTTCAATGGGCATAGTCGCACGGCTGCTGGCCGAGCGCCTTAAAACATTCGACATGCACGTTTTGGCTTTTGATCCACTCCTGTCGGCGCCTCAGGCGGCAGCCATGGGCATTACGCTCTGTTCGCTTGATGAACTATTCAGACGAAGTGATCTTGTGTCGGTACACACACCGCTGCTGGCCGAAACAGTGGGACTTATCACCGGCAAACATATCGGATCCATGAAGCCCGGCGCAACGCTGGTCAACACGGCTCGAGGTCAAGTTATTAACGAGCCGGAAATGATTGACGTGCTTAAGCGGCGGAGCGACCTGTTTGCCGTGCTTGATGTCACCCACCCCGAGCCGCCGCCGGCTGATTCGCCGCTGTTTGACATGCCCAATGTCCTGCTGACACCGCACATCGCCGGTTCACAAGGGCCTGAATGCCGCCGCCTCGGCCGACTGATGATCACAGAGTTTGAACGATGGCAACAGGGTAAGCCCCTGCAGTGGCTCGTCACGCGGGAACTTGCGAGCACCAGCAGCCACCGCCCCCGAGCCGCAGCCGGCGTGTAGAGGCTGTGAATCCTCCGGGACGCCGCGGTTTATTTTTAATCAACGCGTGCCTTGCTCGCCCGTTTATTCAAATCATCTGTGAATCGTGGTTTATTCCGCTTTTTACTCACTCTGCCGATTGCGCCCATGATGCGGATAATAATTATCATTGAATGAGACCTGCAGCGGCCAAGGCGTTATAGCTTGTCTTCCGCAGGCACATACATTCTTGGATGAGGCTGCATCACGTGCTGCACGCACGAACCGCACAGGTACACACGGGCCGGGTTCGGGTAGTCGGTGCTGTCGGTATCATCGCCCTCAACCCATTGCCGGCAGAATACATTGACTTTGCCGCAATAGCCGCAGCGCGTCGGCGAGCCGCCGTCGGCTGCCTGGGTTGTGAGCCGCGGGTAGCGCGTAAGCTGGCCTCTGCCGCGTGCCGGCTTTACCTCGTGCGCAAGATGGCTGCGCTTGAGAAATTCCACCAGGTCGCGGGTTTCATCCTGATTGGCGAAGCGTATCCAGCGGCCTGATGCCGCATCCATAAAAAAGCCGGTGGCTTCAAGCTGCTCCTGCATGACAGGATCAGGCCAAAACAATATGCGAATTTGTACACGCACCGCCATATAGAAGAGATTTTAACGACTGGTAGTCATTTGGCCTATGGCTCATTGCGGCTGCGAGAAAATGTCGAGCGAAACCGTCGGCGGGCTGCCGACAGCACTGCTGCGGCCAACGGGCAGTTGCACCGCCAGCGCCGAAACCTGCCCCGGCGCCATCGTAACCGCCCGATGGGCGGAGAGCTGCGCTGCGGCCACCCGCGCTGCCGCCCCAGGCAACGCACTGCGGCTGCTAAGCGATACATCCATGGCCATGGGGGCTAAACCACTGCGGCTGTCGTGGGTTCCGGCGAGTTGCACACTCAGCACCGGCGGCTGAGGCTTGGGAAGAGCCGATGGCGTAAGCAGCGGCGCTGAAACACCGTGTTTTGGTGCATCATACCGATACAGAAGGCTGCACCCGGCCAGCAGCAGCAAAATCACCACCACCGGCCGACGAACATGCCGCCGCCGCGGCTGCTCAAGGGTATTAAGTTTGATTGTCCAGTCGCGCGTCATAATGCTTCACCTGCGGCAGGCAAATGCCAGCCCGTGCCTTTTAAGGGCACAAAACCAAACAAATAAACAGGTGCAATCCGTTGCGGGCGGGGGGTGCGAACAATGCCCTGACTAAAACCAGGCGCTTTGCCGCGAACCAAGTGCATCCGTGCGATGCCCTGCTACGCTCTCTGGGCCAGGAGGCGGGCAACAACGCCCTTGGCAGCCCATGCATATAGTATACAACGTTATGGGGCCAAGCGTTATTGCACAACCTGAAATATTCATCGGCTGCCCTTGGCCGGCCGCCGCAATCAAACGCTTGAGGAGCCTGCCCGAGTGCCCTGTCACGCCCAAGGCCCCTACCGCAAACCCGCCGCCAGGCTGGCTATAAACTCATGGGTGGCACGAACGGGGTTTGAATCAGGGCGGCTTCGCTCTTCGGTGAGGCGGCGAATGATGGCCGAGCCTACAATAACGCCCTCGGCCAGCGAGCCGACCTGCCTAACCTGCTCGGCCGTGTGAATGCCAAAGCCCACGCAAATGGGCCGCTCGGTAACCTGCCGCAGTTGGGCGATATTGGGGGCAATGTCGCTTGGCAAACTGGCCCGCTCACCGGTGATGCCGCTGACGCTTAAATAATAAATAAACGCGGTACATAACCCGGCAATACGCCGACGGCGATCAGGCGATGTGCTTGGAGCAATCAACAGGGAACTGCCCAGCCCATGTTCGCCGAGAGCCGCAACAACAGCGGGGGCTTCTTCCAGAGGCAAATCGGGCAGCACGAGGCCATCTACCCCATTAGCGCAGCACAGCTTGGCGAACTCGTTTGTGCCACGCTTAAAAATAACGCTGAAGCTGACCATAGCCAGTACGGGTATTTTAAGCCCCGCCGCCCGGGCCTGGCGCAGCATATCGAGCGATTTTTCGACCGTAGCGCCGCCCTCCAAAGCCAGCCGATAGCTTTCTTGTATGACCGGCCCGTCCGCAATGGGGTCTGAAAATGGAATACCCAGCTCGATGCACCCGCACGCCGCCGTTACCTGTGCTTGGCCGGACGTTTACATTTTGACCCATGCGACGGACTTATTAAGATTTCTTAAAACTTGAGTTCCACCGTGAAATCAACATGACATATATTTTCTCTGGTGATATTATAATGCGCGAGTTGTGAAGGGCTGGGGCCACAGCGAGAAAATAGCCCCCCTCCAAGCTATATGGCGTTATCGTATGGCTTGCAATTTAAGATGGATTTGAACGACGGCAAAGTTTCCTCCACGCACGATCCACAGCCCGTTACCTGGATAAAAGTATAGCGCTGATTCTGTTTGTAGTAATCATTCCTTCATATGTGGTGAGTATCCCATGTATTGGCTAAGTAAGGGAATTCATACCTTCGCCCACTGGCGCAGACGCCTCTTGCTCTTTTTTGCAGTTCTGGGGCCAGGCATCATTACCATGGTTGCCGATAATGATGCAGGAGGCATCTCTACTTATGCTCAAACCGGAGCCAAGACCGGATTCAATATGCTCTGGGCTTTCATCATTCTCGTCCCCATGGCTTACTATGTTCAGGAAATGACCGTTCGGCTGGGAACCGTGACAAAGCGGGGTCATGCTGAAGCTATTTTCGATTCTTTTGGCCCTTTCTGGGGATGCTTCTCGATTTTTGATCTTGTCGTTGTCAACTGGCTCACGCTGGTTACCGAATATATCGGCATGACACAGGCGCTGGCGCTGTTCAATATTCCCGCCTGGGTTACGTACCTCGGCGTGAGCCTGCTGATGCTGGGCATTGTCATCAGCGGCAAATATTGGACCTTCGAAAAACTTACCCTCTTCTTCTGTTTATTCAATTTGGTTTACATACCCGCAGCTATATGGGCTATGGAGACCGGCAATGTAAACCACGGCTGGCTCATGGTCGGAAAGGGGTTCTGGGATCCAAAACTTCTAGGTGTTGTTCCGGCCGTGGCCATGGTCACGCTGATTATGGCTAACATCGGCACCACCATTACTCCGTGGCAGATATTCTTCCAGCAATCAGCGGTCGTAGACAAAGGCATGGATGTCCGCGACATAAAAATGGGCAAGATAGATACCTTTGTCGGCTCGCTGGTGACGTGCATTGTCGCGGCCTTCATTATTATCGCTACCGCAGCCTTTTTTTACTTCAATCCCGATGTAACCAGCAAATCATGGCTGCATGTCGACTCTAGTTATTCCAGTTGGCGCGATATAGACTCTGCAGCAAAGGCTGCTCAGGCCATGCCTTTGGTGATGCCGCCCCACTCGCCTTGGGGCCACTGGTCAGAAGTGCTCTTTGCCATCGGCCTGTTTGATGCGGGTTTACTTGGCGCCCTGTGCATATCGCTTTCTACAAGCTGGGCTATGGGTGAAGTTTTCGGGTGGGCGCATTCGCTAAATAAAACAGTCCGCGAGGCCCCTTGGTTCTATGTATTCTACATAGGCATGCTGCTGTCCTCGGGGGCGGTCTGCCTTGTTTCAAGCATAAGCCTGCAGAATGCCATTACCATTTTTGTGCAAGTTGTGGCAGTTACCTTATTGCCTTCTTCTCTTTTTTTTCTGATTTTAATCCTGAACGACAAGGATGTAATGGGAGAATATGTCAACACGCGATGGCAGAACGTGGCCAATTGGTCAATCGCTATTTTTGTGGTTGTGATATCATCTCTGTATGGCATAACTGAAATTATGCCTGACGTGCTCACACCCAATTTCTGGCATGGTCTTGGGCGTCATCTGCAGCATCTTTTGTAAAACAAGGTTGACTGATTTATGCCTCCACAATCCACGCAGAATCCAAGTTCCACGCCAAGCGGCCAGCCATCGCCCCGCGATTATCGGCTTTATTTTTTTTCCGAGCTGACTGGCCGGCCTGTCTGTACCGGAAATATCAAAAATCGTATTGGCAAGGTCTCTGACCTGGTTTTCAGGGTCTGTGAGCCTTACCCCGAAGCGGTGGGAATACTCATTGATCACGGCTGGGGACGCACTACCGAATTTATCCCGCGGCCCAGTGTGCTTCGTATTGAAGACGACGCCATTTTTGTCAGCACCCCAAGCCAACCATGCCCGGAAACATCTAAAGGCGGTGGCTTTCCGCCATTCGAAATTCAGCCCGGATGGATTCTTCTGGACCAGCATCTTATGGGCAAGACCATTCTGGATATGGACGGTCGGCGCACTGAAGTCGTCAATGATGTGCATCTTCTCGCATCCCAGGGCCGCATGCTGCTCATTCATGTCGATATATCCTTTAACGGCTTCTTGCGAAGATGGGGTATCTCCCGCATCTTTGGCCAGCCTGATCAATTTATCAATTGGAAATATGTGCAGCCACTTTCCGTAGCCGCCGCCCCCGCTGGCGGCGGTAAAGGCACCGTATCACTCTCGATTACCCGCAAACAGATTCGTGAAATCCCGCCCGAGGATCTGGGTAGAGTAGAGGACTCAACCTCGCGTGAACCGCGGACGAGCCGTGGTTGCGTAGGTTGAGTCCCCCCTCCTCGAACCGGACGAGCAGTTTTCCCGCATCCGGCTCTCTCGGTATCTGTCTT
>JAJXZA010000109.1 GCA_021780285.1 Planctomycetota bacterium | reverse complement strand
CACGATAAGCTTCTTGGCCAAGCTTTAAGACACCAACTTACAACAAATTGGCACCGCTGCAGCCTTCGACGCCATACGCCAATACAATTTTGTGAATTTTGAGGACGAGACAACGCAACCGGCTCCGTGAACGGTTACATTTTATTTTACCTCAAATTTTTGGCTGCTTTCAGTATATCAATGGTGTACTCAATACCCGAACACTGGGTACCATAGGGCAACAACGCGCACTTGAAAGAGCCTTTTTTGGTGCCATGCGCAGAGGGGTTATGGCCACATCGTCTGTGCCGGTGGCGCGTGATTTCTGACTGCGCAAGGCCAGGTTCCAGCGGCTTTAACTCATGGGGCCATGCCCATGCCCATGCCCATGCCCATGCGGTCGCTGATGAAGCTGTATATGATGCTGCCTTTTGGGCACGGCCTCTTTGCGGTACACCAAAATCGCCGATTCACCGTCGAGCGGGCACTTGTTTTCGCAGATGCCGCAGCCAATGCACAAATTGTGATCCACCGTCGGCAAATCAAGCCGTTTGGTCCGCCCGTCGGGCAGTGTTACAATTTTCAGCCTGCTCTTGATGGCTTTGGTCGGCAGCGGGCAGTGTTCCTGGCACACCAGGCATTCTTCCTGTTTAGCCCACGGCAGGCACCGATCGTGATTGATTGCCGCGATGCCGATGACGGTTTTTTGTTTGACCAGTTGCGGCAAATCCGGAATCGCCCCGGTCGGACATACCTGCCCGCAAAGCGTGCATTCGTATTCGCAGTAGCCGGTACGCGGCATTAAATGCGGCGAAAACAAACCCGCTGCGCCGCCTTGCAGTCCCGCCGGTTGCAGCCCGTTGGTTATGCACACTTTCATGCATTCGCCGCAGCGGATGCACCGGTTAAGAAAATCATTCTCCCCGGCGGCGCCCGGCGGCCGCAGAAGGCGAGTCGGCGGTTCATTGTTCGAAGCCGCTCCCGCAATCCGTGCCGCCAGTGGAATCGCCGCGCCTGCCGCCAGCGATGTCAGCAGGCCCCGTCGCGAGAGTCCCACTGGGGTTGATACGGCCACGGCCACAGGGCGCACTTTGAAGCGTGCTACATGATCGGAGCACTTCGCCAGGCAATCCATGCACAGATTGCACGCCTCTGGCAAAAATCGGCCCTGGGCATCAAACGAGCCCATTCGGCACATGTGTGTGCAGTCTGTTTTTGATCGGCAGCCGGCGCAGTTGCGCACCGGCAAGCGCCGCAGCAGCGACCATCGCGCCGTCAGCCCCAGCATGCCTCCCAGCGGGCACAGATACCGACACCAGAATCGCCGCGCGACAAGTTCGAGTGCCACAATCGCCCCAACGATTCCCAGCGTCACCCTGGCCATGTGGTAGGTGGTCGGCCCGAAAGGGATAATATGATGATCAGACATAAAGCCATAAGTTCGCTGCACATGCCCCTGGAGCCAATCGGGCAAGCGGTCTGTGTGCATCACCACGGCGGTGGTGCTCTTGTACCACGACGGGTCCACGACAAACGTCCAAAATCGCATCCACAGAGCAAACGGATCCAGATACCCCACCATGGGCCACGCCATTAGCGCTGCCACGAGCACAATCACCAGCAGGCCGTAGCGCACGGGGCGGCAGGCGGCGGCATAGCGGTTGCCCCAGCGCTGAGTAAACCGCAAAACAGGTCGCAGCAGCACATGCACATAATCGAGCGCTGTGCCCACAGGACAAACCCACCCGCAGAAAAATCGCCCGAATATCAGCGTCAGCAGCAGCACCGCCACCGCCGGCAAAAATGTCTCGATCCATGTGCGTGCGGCAAGCATGGCCGACGCTGCGGCCAGTGGGTCCAAGCGAAAAAAAACATTCACCGGCTGCTGAATAATGTTTGAGTCATGGTAGGCCGTCTGGCGAAACAGCCACAAAATCAGCACCATAAATGCCAGTTGCACGACGCGGCGTAGCGCGCGCCATCCGGGCAAAAGCGTAGTCCAACGACGCGAGTGCAAAGGCTCAGCCATAATCAAATCATGCCTGCATAATCTTCACGCGGGTCAAGTCTATTTCGCCCAGGCCACGGCGCCACGCTGCCACCGTTGGAGCGATGTCCTGCGGCTTAAGGCCGAAGAGCGTTGTGGCGTACGCATCGGCCGCCACCGGGTCTACCGACGCCAGCACGGTGTTGAGCACCTTGACATCGGCCAGGCGACCGCCCGACGGGCCGTTTCGCAACAATATGCGGGTGGCGTCAATCACCGTAAGTTTCGGGGCGATTACCAGGGCCAAATCGCAAAGTTTTTCCGCGATTTGCTGATGAATATGCCCGCGCACACCGCCGCATACGCCCATGGTGTTTTTAAGGCCCAGCGTCAGGCGCGTCAGGTTGTGGTTTTTGGCGATGGGCACATTGATGTATGAATCGGCCTCCAGCGCCGGCCGATAAATCGGCCATTCGTGAAGAACCTTCGCCCGCTTAATTTGCACCGGTACAAAATTCCACATCTGCACGAATTCGCACCGTGCCCGCGTGTCGTCTATTGATTCTACGGCATGGCGTATGCCACTGTCATGGTAGCACCGCCGCGGATCATCACAGGTGTGGTCAAACACCAGCACCTGCTTGGCGCCATGATCCAGCGCCAGTTTCACCAGCGCCTTGACTACCTCCGGATTCGTGTTGGCTGCCTGCTCCGGCGAGCGGTCCCAGCCTATGTTGGGCTTGACCACCACTTTGTCGCCATGCTTGACGAATTGTCCCATGCCGCCCAGCTTGGCTACCACCCGCTCGACCAGCGCGCCGTAGTCAGGGCCTTTGGCCACCGCCAGTTCGCTGGCCTTGCGCGTTGCCACGTGGGCCGCACGCACGTCAAACAAAGGAACGGCCGCCGAAGCCGCCGACCATGCCGCTACCTTACGCAGAAATTCACGACGATACATACGAGACATAACACATACTCCTTCGGCGTTGCAGGTTCTTTAACTCTCTACAGGCTACAGGCATTATTCTCATCATTATGGATAAGTTAGTCAAGATCACCACTGTTTGGTCAAATACACAGGCAACATTATTTATACGCCTGTAGAATAAGAGGGTTTTATGCCTCTTCGATAGGGTACACGACTTGAAATAATGCTGCCGGCCAAATCCTCATATTTCCTCGCAAGATAGCGGTTTTCAAAGCCAAATAGGGCTTCACCGGGCAGCAGTGAGTCGAGATATATTATTAATGCCGCTTAAAAACAACACTCAGGGCGACACACTTGCCTCCTGCCCGGGATGCGTCGCGGCGATCCACGCCTCGTTCATCACCACCCGTACCGGGACATTGTGCTGCTCGGCAAGGCGCTTGCAGTCGTCATATTCCGGCGTCATGGCTGTCGGTTTTCCCGCCAGCAGCTTCACCTTAAACCGCACCAAGCCGTAGCACGTTTTAACCTCGCGCACCATGCGGGCTGCCTCGTGCCGGTGCGTCAGCGCTTGCACCCGAACGCCCAGTGTCGTCGTCTGCTCCAGCAGAATCTGCACCAGAGCCGCTTCCAGTTCCGCTCCGGCCAGTACGCTCAGCACTACCCCGGGACGGCTTTTTTTCATCTGCACCGGGGTGAGCCACACATCCACTGCGCCGGCGGCAAACAGGCACTCAACCACGGGGGCATAGAGTTGCGGATTCATGTCGTCAATATTCGTTTCAATTTGAACCATCGGGCCTGTTCGATTGCGGCGGCCCAGCCATAGCCGCAGCACGTTGGGCCACGGCGCATCGCGCTGCCCCGCGCCCACGCCGACGCGCTCGAGTGCCATGGCCGGCTGCTCAAAGACTCCCAGCGTCGCCGCCAGCGCCGCCCCGGTGGGCGTTACCCACTCGCCGTCGCCCGGCCCCGCCAGCGTGGGTGCTTTGGCCGCAGCCAATAGCTGCAGCGTCGCCGGCGCCGGCAGGGCCATGCGACCGTGCTGTGTATCAACCCACCCCGCCCCCAGAGGCAGCGGCGAACAATAAAGCTGCTCAACACCCAGTTCCACCAGCCCGGCAGTCGTGCCGACGATATCTATGATCGAGTCCACCGCTCCAACCTCGTGGAAGTGCACCTTCTCCACGCTCGAGCCGTGCACGCGAGCCTCCGCCTCGGCCAGTCGCTCAAACACCCGCCCGGCAGTTTGCACCACAGTTGCTGGCAGCCTCGACGCTTCGATCATTTCGCGAATATGGTGCAAATGCCGATGTTTGGCCGCTTCCGGAGCATGCACCCGCACCTGCGTGGCGCGCATGGGTCCTTTTTTTACCTCCACTGCCTCAATAGACCATGGATCGGGCAAGTTAAGCCGGCTGATAAACCCGCGCAGCGTGTCAACGCCCAGCCCGGCGTCCACCAGCGCGCCCAGAAACATATCTCCTGAAATACCCGAAGCCGCGTCTAAGTAAGCAATCATAACTTATTTTCCACTGCGGCGTCGCCGCGAAAACCATTCAAGTCCAGCGTAACAAACGTGTATCCAGCCTGTCGCACTCTTTCGACGATTTGTCGCCGCAGTTCAACGCCGCGTGCCAAATCTTCCGCCGACAATTCCACCCGCGCCAGGTTGCCATGATGCCGCACCCGAAACTGCCCAAAACCCAGTTCAGCCAAAACATTTTCGGCGCGTTCAACCTGGCGCAAAAACTCCGGCACAATGGGTGTGCCGTGCGGAATGCGGCTGCTGAGGCATGGCGTGGCGGGCTTGTTCCACACACGCAGGCCCATTTCCAGCGCCAGCGCGCGCACCGTTGCCTTGTCAAACCCAAGCTCCGCCAGCGGCGAAACCACGCCCCGCGCGCTGCGTGCGCGAAGTCCGGGGCGGTCTTCTGTAAGGTCCGTTGCGTTGCAGCCGTCCAGAATCACCGCAAACCGGCCTTCTTCGGCAATTTGCGCCAGCCGTTCATAAAGTTCACTTTTGCAGTAATAGCAGCGGTCGGTCGGGTTGGCTGCGTAGCGAGGGTCGTCCTGCTCACGCGTTGCAACAACACGAAGGGCACAGTGCATTTCTCGGGCCAGCGATTCCGCCGCCGCTCGCTCCCGCTCGGCGAGGCTGGCCGAAGCACCCAGACAGGCCAGTGCTCTTGGGCCAAGTTTACGGGCGGCGGCCATCGCTACCACGGCGCTGTCCACACCGCCGGAGTATGCTATAACGGCCGATTCATACTGACCGATAAATTCTTCCAGCCGCTGCAAATCGCTCGATGCCTGCTGCGCTTTGAGCATATTCTCACCGCCCCTTCTGTGCCGGCTCTGCCTGCCCGTTTATCATCGCCGCCAGATACCCGGCGCCAAAACCATTGTCTATATTCACCACCGCTACGCCGGGCGAGCAACTGTTGAGCATGGTCAGCAGTGGCGCCAATCCCTTAAATGCTGTGCCGTAGCCTATGCTCGTGGGCGCTGCGATAACCGGCGCTGCAACCAGCCCGGCCAGCGCCCCGGGCAAAGCGCCGTCCATTCCGGCAACCGCCACAATCGTGCGGGCCTGCCGCAGCTCGGGCAGCCGGGCCAGCAATCGCTGCAGTCCCGCCACTCCCACATCCCATATCCGTAGGGGTTTATGCCCCATAAGTTCCAGGGTAAGTGCCGCTTCTTCCGCCACCGGTATATCCGTGGTGCCCGCCGCTACCACCACCACGCCTTCGCGCTCGGCCGGGCCGTGGCGATTCATCCATAGCGCCCGCGCCAGTGGATGGTACTTCAGGCCGGGTGTTCGCCGGCGCGCCGCCGCATATTGTTCCGGTGAGGCGCGCGTCCCAAGCACCCGCGGCCCCCGCGCCGCCAACCGTTCCACGATGTCCGCCACCTGGCGGCAGGTTTTATCCTGGCAGAACACCACTTCCGGAAAGCCTTTGCGCAGAACGCGGTGGTGATCGAGCGTCGCAAATTCCAACGTTTCGCCCGACAGATCGCGCAGCTTTTCCAGCGCCTGCTGCGGCGAAAGACCTCCGTCAGCTACCGTGCTTAATATGGTAAAAATGGCCTGGTGGTTGTAGTCATGCGAGCCGGCGGATGTTTTTAATCGGTTTGTGGGCGACCGACGCGCGGCGCGGCGTCGTTGATTGGTCGCTGATTTACCCGCCATAGCCTGTCTCCATCGCCGCGGCAGCCTGCGTGGCTCGCATTTTATTGTATCACAGGGCGCAAGAAAAGGGCGCAACAAAGGGGCAATAATTTTTAAGCGGGTGTGGCCATATTTTTTGGCATCAAGCGGCCCGTGCCCGCATAGCCCACCATTGCTGATGCTGGTTACTCTCGCGCATCGCCAGCAGGGTCATCATGGCGGCGGCGTGGTCGGCATCCCATT
>JAJXZA010000170.1 GCA_021780285.1 Planctomycetota bacterium | reverse complement strand
CAAGAGGTTACAGCGCTGAGATGCGTGCCAGAGAAGGTGGAACTTTGGGTTATGTGACGGCGCGGCGCCCAGCAACCAGGGGGGTATCTGTATGGAACGGAGTCGGTCGGCGAGGCCGGATTTTGCCTCTTTTGGACGGGATTTTTGGAAGGGTCTGCCAATTTTTCTGGCGTGACGCGATATTTCATCGTCATAACCCATGTTTTTGTAGTGCAAATGCCGTTTGGTATGATTCGGCATGGCCCGACGCCCGATTTATTGGCAGACCCTTTTGGAACTTGGGATATTTTTCGCTTGACGTAATGGTGATTTTGGGGTTCTATACCCAATGCCCGGTTCCCGAAGCGCGGTAAGGTGGGGTACGCGCCTTCGCATCGTGGCGTGGTGGCAACCGTCTGCAAGCGCATTTGCGGTTGCAGAGGCAGTGGCGGGTAAAATAGGGAAAGCGGGGCGAGAGAGCATTTTCGGCGAAGATGGCAAAACAATCGGCACCGCCATGCGGCGTGCCGCACCGGAGGTTTGTATGGCTGGCACACAAGTGGCATGGGGCATAGACATAGGCACCACCGCCCTCAAAGCCATGAAGCTTCGTCGCGAGGGCGATAAGCTCGAACTCCTGGCGCTGGATGTCATAGACCACGAACGGTTTCTTACCGAGGTGGATGTTGACCGCAAGGAAGTGGTGGGGCAGACGCTCCGCAAGTTTTTAGATCGTAATCCGATTTTGCATCGTGAAAAGGTGTTTGTTTCTTCACCGGGTTCGACGAGTTTTTCGCGCTTCGTCAAGCTGCCGCCGGTGGACCCCAAGCGCATTCCGGATATTGTTCAATTTGAAGCGATTCAGCAGATACCCTTCCCGCTGGATCAGGTTAACTGGGATTACCAGACTTTTCAGAGCGCCGACTCGCCCGATGTTGAAATAGGCATCTTCGCCATTAAAAAAGACCTTGTGACTCAATTGCTCAACGATTTTCAGTTGGCGGGCGTGACGGTGCATGGCGTGCAGATTTCACCGCTGGCGGTATACAACGCCATGGTGTACGAAGGCCGACTCAAGGACAAAGGTACCATCGTACTGGACATTGGCGCCGATCATACCGACCTGATCATCATGGATCAGGGCCGGCTGTGGCTGCGGACCATCAACCTCGGCGGCAACAGCTTTACTGAGGCGCTGGCCAAGAGCTTTCTGCAGTCGTTCCGGCGCGCCGAAGAACTCAAGAAAAACGCGCCCACCAGCAAATACCCGCGGCAGATATTCCAGGCGATGCGTCCCACCTTTGCCGACATGGTGCAGGAAATTCAGCGGTCTATCGGCTACTACAACAGCGGGCATCGCGAATCCAAGCTGGAGCAGATTGTTGGCATGGGCAATCCGCTGCGGTTGAGCAATCTGCAAAAGTACCTATCGCAATATCTGGGAATGGAAGTTAATCGGCTGGACGGGCTTACAAAGGTACAGGCCGAGTCGCGGTTGGCCGCCGGCTTGAGCGATCAGATTTTAAGCATGCCGGTGGCCTATGGCCTGGCGCTGCAGGGTGTGGGATTGGCCGCCATCAGCACCAACCTACTGCCGATAGAAATTGCGCGGCAGATGCTGTGGCGTGAAAAGTATGGCTGGTTTGCCGCAGCGGCAAGCTTGTTTGTAGCAGGTTCGTTGCTGGCCGGCGGGCGATACTATATGGATTCCAGCAGCTTCAAGGCGGGTGTTGACAACCCGCGTCTGCATGGCGATCAGCGGGTGATCGCAAACAGCATCGCGCAGCAGAACCGCTTTAACAGCGTCAGCGACACCTACAAGCCCAATTTGCATGAGATACAGTCGCTCATGGGCATTAGCCGTCAGCAGCCGGTGTGGCCCGAAATTATCGCGGCCCTGATGAATTCATTGCCGCAGGCCGATGCCGCCGCGAGCAGTGCAAATGGGGCAAATTGGAAGGTTGTGTTGCAATCGGTGACGGCAAAGTATTCACCGTCGCTGGCTGCGCCGCCGGCAGGCGCTGGCGGAGCCATGTGGTCGGGTGCCGCGCCCAAGGGCGGAGCGGGCTATACCATAACGCTGCGCGGCTACACGCCGTACGCTTCCCCGTACAAATTGCTCGACAATTTCCGCCGCAGGCTTGAGCAGGCTTCAGCGCAGGCGACAGTCTACCCGTTCTGGATTGTCGCGCCGGGCAACGTGGTGCAAATAAGCCGGATTTCCAACATTGGATCGAGTTCCAATTCCGGGTTGACGTTTGAATCGTGGGCGAATGCATTAGGGGCTTTCGGCAACATCTTTATGCCGCAGTTTCTGCCGCCGAGCACCCAACCAGCTAAACCCGGCAATCCGAATGTCAACAATTTTAATGGTGGCAATGGAGTTCCGTTTCAACCCGGCGGATTTGTGCCGGGGCAGCCGGGCTTCAACGGCTTGTCGCCGCCGAATTTTCCGGGTGGGTTTAACGGCTTAAATGGGGGCGGCAATGGCAACAATGGCAGCGCTCCGGACGTGACGTACCTTGATCCGGATACGCACCAGTCGCTGGCGAAAGCCACGGCGTTTTATATGGTGCTTAATCTCTACCTGGATCAGACGCCGCCCAAACCCGTGGCTCCGGCGACCCAGGCCAAACCCAAGGCCCCGCCCCATACGGGCTAACGGTGCGGGTGTTGACGGGAGATGGACTTTGCCGGTCGCCGGCATTATGCGACCCGAAAGGGCCGTCGCGATGGACCGCGGCTGCAGCGCTGCCTGAATGAACGAGGCGATGCTGCCCCGCTGGAGGTTTTAATGAAGTTCATTAAAAGCAATCTGATTCCGCTGATTCTCGGCGTGATTTCACTTGTTGCGGTCATTTCGCTCTTTTACCCCATAAGGGCGTGGGCCGCGAAATTGCGCACACACATGACCAACAAACTCGATGACCTTGTGCAGGTGCATAACCTGCTCGTGTACCGAGCCGACATTCCGGGGCAAAAGCCGCATTACGGTCCTATTAATAACGGCCTGATCAAGCTAAATGAAATGGTGCAAAGCCGCATGAAAGAGCAGGCCCGGCGTCTGCGCGAGTATGTGGAAGAGGCGAACGCGGATCGGCGGGTTATATTTCCTCGTGGGGTTGACCGCACGCCCGTACCTCTTTTGTTGGGCAAGCCTGAACGGGGTTTGTTGCCGGTGACGCGGGCGAGTTTGGTGCTTACAGGCAATTTCAGGCGTGATTACCGTCGCATTTTTCGCACCAACTGGCGAAGCAACCGATCTTGGCTGGTGCGGCTGGATGCCGGCATGCCGCCGTCGCTGGGTTTGATTGCGCGGAAGGTCAAGTCGCGTCTTGCTCAGATGCGCATGGATATGCCTGAAAATATGATTCAGCAGCAGGGCGATGAGCAGTCACAAAAACTTGAGCATCAGATCGCCAAAGCACTCGTGTACGATGCGGCCGCCCGCTGCCGCATTTATGCCGATACCCAGAGTTTTCAAGAGCGCGACTTTATCAAGAGTTCGCGCGTGGTGCCCAGCGCATCGCAAATTTACGAAGCTTTTGTGGATTGCTGGCTGCAGGATGATGTGGTGCGGGCCATTGAAGCCGCCAACGCGGGCAGCTTGAATGTCGGTGAGTCTCCGGTGAAACGATTGATTCATATTACTGTTGGAGCGGATGCGGCCTCTGCCATGGGGGGGGCAACGCCGGGTGCCGCGCCCGGCGGGGAGATGGTGCCGTCGGGCAACTTATTTGTTGGTGCCGGCCAGATCGGTTCGGGGCAACCGCAGGGTGGCCGGCGGCAATTTGGCATGCCGTTTCAGGGCGGACCGGGCGGTTCTCAGCCTCCGATCAACATGCCGTTTATGCCACAGCCCGGGATGATGCCTAATTCAAACAGTGCTTCTACCGGCCCTGAAACGCTGACAGGGCATCGAGGCGGTAAGCTCTACCAGGTAACATACATCGCCATAAGCGTGGTGATTGACCCGACCAAACTCAATGATTTTATCGCGCAGTTGTATCGCCAGAACAACGGTTATACCGTCGTAGACATGCGACTGCGTTCGGTAAGCCCGATACAGGCCGCGAGCAACGGCTATATCTATGGCAAAGTCGCGGTGGTACGCGCCGACATACTTGTTGAAGCGCTGCTGTTTAATAAATGGAATGCTGCTATTATGCCGGCAGATTATCGTGCCGCACTGGGTATAACGGTATCACGGAAGTAATATGGCCGGTACGGGAATGCACCCGGGCGGCCAGGGAAGCCTGAATGATGAAATCAAAAAACATCAGCTTGGTGGAACGGCACATAGAAAAGGCCTTGCTGGCGCTGGCCGCGTTGTTTGTTGTGTGGGTTGCGTACAGCAATTTCGTTAAAAGCCCCAACGCGGTGCCCAACCCAACGCGACCGGAACAGGCGGTGACTCCTTCTGATGTTGGTGCAACCATAGACTCAGCGGTGCAGCGACTCAAAGCGGTGATTAAGGAACAGCCTCGGATTAACGCAAACAACGCGGGCGGCATTCCCGACTATGTAGCGCAGTATCAGGCTCAAGAGCAGAATCCGCTGCCCAATCATTTGATCAGCGTGGCCCAGGTGGTGTTCGCGCCGCTTAATCTTAAGGTGCTTCGTGTCACGGAGATTAAGACGCCGGGCATGGTCTTTAATGTGCCTCAAGCGCCGGCCCTGGTGAACTTGCAGGTCTCGACCGGGCGGGGCGTGGCGGTAAAGCCTAATTCGGGCAACGGAGCCGGTTCATCCACTGGTACCGCCGCCGGGGCAACCATGGATGTAAGCTGGGTGGCGGTAGATGGTGACTTTCCAATGAAGACTTGGCTGGCCAACCTTGGTGGGTCCGGGACCGGTAAAATCAAGGCCGCGCCCCTGCCGCGGGAATATTGGCGTACTACGTTTTATCGCGTTCAAGTACGTCGGCAGGAGCGTTTGCCCAGCGGGCTTTGGGGTCCTTGGGTGCGTGTGAGGGGCACATACCTATCGCCACTGCCGGTAGTGGATTTATCACAACTTGACGCCGCTGGTGTTGCGCAGGCACTCAGTGCCATTGATTCGCAGGCAGGTAACATTCTCACACCGAGCTTCTATACCCTGGTGAGCATGCAGGCTAATGCGCCGGCAGCTAACACGGCGCAGCCACCGTCGAGTCCGCCTAATGTGCCGATTCCGCAACCGTTTCCGGGCGGCGGCAACTTTCCTGGGCCTCCGGGCGGCGCAGGATTTCCTGGAGCCGGCCCGGGTGGCCTACAGCAGCAGCAGCTCTTGCAGATGCCGCATCGCTTTGCCCAGCGGAACAACCGGCCGGTTACGCCGCCGCTTATGCCTGGTGCAAACCCGAACGCGGTCGGCAACCCCGCATCTGGTTCTGCGTTGAATAATCCCTTGGCGGCGCAAGAAAATCGCCAACTCCAAGGCTCTGGAAGCCTTTCCGACATGACCACAGTTCCCGCAAATTTTTATGACCAGACTGCGGAGCCCGGTCACGAATATCGCTATGAAATGCGCGTGGTTTTGTACAATCCGGTGTACCGATTCCGATATAAACTTACCGATCCTGCGATGGCGCAGCACCCGTGGATCACCACGCCGTGGAGTAAACCCAGCGCCCCGGTCAAGCTTAGTGAAAGTGAATATTTCTTCCTGGTCAGCAGCCAGGTTTCGGATGGGCAGGTGGCTTTTCGCATCTTCAAATGGGTTGACGGTCAATGGACTGTGGGCGACGAATATGTGTCCATCGGCCAGAAGATCGGCAATGTTCAATCTGCGACGCTGGTGGACCCGAACACCAAGAATCTCATCAACAAGCAGGTGGACTTTGACACGGGCTATACGCTGGTGGATGCCCACGAAAACGCCAACGGCAACAGTGTGACCGTTGTGGTGATGAACCAAGCCGGCGATCTTACGGTGCGCAGCTCCGCTTGGGACGCCAATAACCCCGAGCAGCGCAAGCTTAACCGCAAGGTTGCCCGCATGGGTTTGCGTGCTCCGACGGCGCCGGCCCGCTAGGCGAGCGGCCAAAGCCGCAGACCTAATCCGGGAACTTGCCGGATTTTAGTTGCAAGGATGTGCCGCCGGTTTTAGTATGTTCGGGCGGTGGAGGATGAACCGCCGGGCGCTGAGCTGCGTTTGGCGCCTTTTGAGCAGGCGGTATCCCAGGTGGCGGGGCGGCCGTGGGCCGGAGTAAGTGATGTAACTGTGTTTGAGGCAAAATTCGGCGGAGAGTTGGCCGCCATAAGCGAGCCTCTAAGCAATAGTGTTGATATTGGCGCGTACATGCACGCAACGTTCAGGTTCCGCGGTTTAGGAGTATTGTCTTGAAAAAGCACATTCGATCGAGG
>JAJXZA010000253.1 GCA_021780285.1 Planctomycetota bacterium | reverse complement strand
GGACCTTCTGGAGGTGTGCCCAGTACGGGGAAGCTGATTTTTGAATAATTCGCAATGCCTATGCGGGTGAAATGCGTTTTCTATATAAGGAACTTTGGACTAAAGTATTCCGCAAAGCGGCTGGCGACCGAAGCCTCGTGCTGCTCGCACCAATGCCCCGTGCTGATGTTGGCATTCCGGAAGCTACCGGTGCAACAATTTACCCGCAGAGCCAAGGTCTTTTAGAGCTTGCAGCAACTGCTCGATGTGTCCATCGGTATGATCGGCCATAAGGCTGATCCGCAGACGCGCGGTATGAGCAGGTACGGTGGGCGGCCGAATGGCCGGCACGAAAAGTCCGCGCTGGCGCAGTTGCTCGCTCGCGGCCAGGGCGGACTCGGCAGAACCGGCCATCACCGGAATAATTGGCGAGCGCGATTCTCCACAGTCAAACCCCATCGCCTCAAGCTCTTGACGCACATGGGCGGCCATGGCCAAAAGCCTTTGCCGGCGATGCGGCTGGCGCTCTATAACGGCCAAGGCCGCCAACCCAGCTGCGGAACACATCGGAGGCAGCGCCGTGGTGTAAATAAATGTTCGGGCCTTATTAACCAGCATGTCAATGGCTTCGCGCGGGCCGCACACAAAACCACCCACCGAACCCAGCGCCTTGGAGAGAGTGCCCATACTTAGCGCCACCCGGCCACAAACGCCCTGCGCTTCGGCTAAGCCGCTGCCACGCGAGCCGAACACGCCGGTCGCATGCGCTTCATCCACCACAACTAAAGCGCCGTTGGCCTCGGCGATGTCACACAAACCGGGCAGGTCCGCCAGGTCGCCATCCATCGAAAATACCGCGTCTGTCGCAAGAAACTTTCGCCCCGGCCCATCGGCATCTGCAATAACACCCGGCGACGACAATGCAGGGCTATCGTCCGCAGGCTCCTCGCCGCCGCCGGGTTTGGTGCCGCCTGCCGGTCGCAACGGCCTGGCCAGCAGCGATTGAGCTTTCGCCAAATCTCGATGCGGAAAAATGCGGTGCTCCGCCTGCGAATACCGGGCCGAGTCTATTAAGCTTGCATGATTGAGCTTGTCCGAAACAATCCGATCTCCCGAACCCGCGAACGTGGTGAACATCGCCAAATTGGCCATAAAGCCTGTCGGAAATAGCAGCGCCGCTTCTGTGCCCTTAAACGCGGCAAGCTTCTGTTCAAGCTGGTGGTGCAAGTCCATTGAGCCGGCGACAAGGCGCGACGCACTGGCCCCTACGCCCCAACGGATTGCCGCTTCACGGGCGGCGTCTACTACTTCCGGATGGTTAGCCAGGCCCAGATAATTATTGGTGCAGAACTGCACATACCGCCGCCCCTCAATAACAAGCTCGGCGCCCTGGCTCGACTCTACCGGCCGCAGGACGCGCCGTAAGTGTTGTTCATTCTGCCGGCGTAAATCATCGGCCAATGCCTCACGCCACCGCAGGCGGGCATCGCGCTGGTTTCGCGGCGTTTGGTCTGCCATGATCCAATACCATCACAAAGGTTTGCCTGGTTGATTTGAAAGGGTTTTATTCATAAGAGATTCGGCGGTAACGCCGGGCGCCTTGGCGGCATGGCCATCGCTTTGGGCGGCGGCCGGCGGCACCTTCAGCATGCGCTTGCGCATCAGCCGCGATGCCTTAAATCGCACCTTGCGTTTGCAAGGCACCGCTACACTATCAAGTGTTCTGGGGTTTTTTGCCACCCGTGCCGGTCGGTGATGACATTCAAATATGCCAAAATCACGGAACTCGAGCCGATTGCCCTTGTCAAGTTCCACAAGAATGCCGTCTAAAAACGCCTGCACTACCTGCTTGACCACGCTCCGCGGAACGCGCTCGGCGGTCACAATATGCTCGATCATGTCCTTCTTGGTGATGGTTGCCATGGCCGTCCTATTCCCTCGTGTTAGAGCAAAGCATCCCGCGCAGCGCCAAACCTACTGGAGCAAGTTGCATGCCCAACGTCGTAATCGCCAACCCAAAAAACCCCGAAACTTTTGGCATTATCAACCCCGTGTCAAAGCCAGTCAAGATTGCTTTACGCTCTTACCACTTAAGATTGGTCGAACGGCCTGTTTGCGCAGCACCGGCATCCGCAGCCTGCGCTTTGCTTCATGACGCGGCAGCCACCCGCAGTGGCTGTTGCGGCAAAGCCGTGTAATTTACCCACGTTTGCGCGACACGGCGAGGTTGCCAAGCTGGCCGCACGCAGCCATCAAGTCGCGGCCATGCGTTATACGCCGCTTGGCCAGAATACCCAGAGATTTAATCGCAGCAACAAAGCTCACCACCGTCGCCTCATCCGGCGGCTTATAGGCCGCCGGTTGCTGCGGGTTGTACGGTATCACATTGACCACAACGTTAAGCCCCCGGCACCAGCGCACCAACTCGGCCGCATGCCCGTTCGAATCGTTCACGCCGGCGAGCAGCACATATTCTAAAAATATCTTGCGCCGCCCCCCGGCCGAGTACTCCACCAGCGCCGCGTGCAGCTCTGCCAGCGGCATGGCACGATTAACAGGCATAATCGCACTGCGCAAGTCATCGTTGGGAGCATTGAGCGAGACGGCCAATTTTAAACCTTGAAAATTAGCCTCGGTCAGCTTTCTGATGCCATCTATCCGTCCCACCGTAGATACAGTGATGCGCCCCATGGGCATGGCCAGTCCTGCAGGGTCCGTCAGCACGGCTATCGCCGCAAGCACCGAATCGAGATTGTCGAGCGGTTCTCCCATGCCCATAAACACAATATTTCGCACACCCATGCGGGCGGCTCCCGGTTCGGCGGCGGCTGCCTGCAGCAGCTTGCGGGCGGTGAGCAGTTGCCCCACGATTTCGCCCGGCGCAAGATTTTTTACAAGTCCCATGCGTGCGGTCTGGCAAAATGTACATCCCATGCGGCAGCCAACCTGCGAAGACACGCAGAGCGTAAACCAGCGGTCTCCATGGAAGCTACGCATCGGAATCAATACCGATTCCGTCTCTAATTGCGGGGCCGAAGCAACCGGAATGCAGAATTTTATACTTTCGTCGCTTTGTTCCATCCGGCTGACGCCCGGCGCTTCGAGTTGCCCGCGCATCAGCCGACGATAATCATTCCGCGCCGCAGCCGACTTTACTCCCCGGCGCTGGGCGTATTGCGTGAGCGTCAGCCCGGCCATTTCATGCCATGCGGGCGATGTCGCGCTGATGCCGTCCAATTGGAGCAGGTTTTCGATACTATGGGCCATGGCATCTACCGCTTGTTGGATGATTTTGAAGCCGGGCCTGTTGCCGACGCAGCCACATTCTTAAACAGCCGTTGCGCCTTGGATTCCAGCCCCTCCAGCGTTCCCGCCGATAACTGCGACCGCCGGATAAACAGATCAAAGTTTATACTTCCCAACAGCGGCAACTGCACCATACCCACCAGCGGGTCATTTTGCGTTATACCGGCCAGCGCAGGCGCCAACTCCACATGTCGGCCGACGATTTGATAGTTTACCCCGGTAATGGCCGCCAGAGCGTCCATTGCTTGCCGCACCGAGCCATCACTCGATGATATATTGACGAGCAGTGTCTTTCTATACAGGCCCGCTGCAGGAATGATGCGTACGCCGCTCGCCTGCGCCAAGGCCGCTACAACCTGCTGCAGCGGCACGTGCAGAAAATTAAACTCCACCGGACGCTGCAACTGACGTTTCACCCAAGCCTGTTTGCTGCTGATGATAATGGTGTGATGCCGCACATACCATATCAACCCGAGCGAATGGCAGTAGGTTTTAAGCGCACCGGCCGCCGATGTCGGCAGCGTGGTTCTGACCAGGGCTTGGGCATCCGCGAGACCCGCCATGGTGGGCCTCGCCTGCACCACCAGTTTAAGAGGCACGTTGGAATGGACGCTTGCCAGCAGGCTCCGCAAATTGCCGTTAAAGCTGGTGATACGGGCCTGATCAAGCCGGCCCAGCAGCCCCAGTTCGCCCCAGGTGGCCCGGCGGCCGATGAGCCGGAGTTCCTCTCCGGGCGCTACGGTCACCTGCCCGGCATGCAGCGTCATGCGAAGACCAAGTTGCCGCGTAATGCGAACCAATGCCGTCTCCACCGAAACCCTATGAAACCGGGCATCAATTTTTGTGTCTGCGCCAAACGGCAGCCGCACATAAACCGATCGCTCCACCGCTATGGATACCTTTGCGGCCGAGGCTATAGTCGAAAGCACCTGCTCGACGCCCGTGTGATGCAGTTCCAAATCAATGGATGCCGCCAGCCTGTGATTAAGCGCTATCGCAGCACCGCTTTGGCTCTGCAATTGATCGGCAGCTTGGGCATCGCCATTGGCGCCATTAGTGGCCGCGTCCGCAGGGGGCGATGCGCCGCGTGCCGCCATCGCAATCCGCCCCGGTGCACCTGCCCCGGCACCTATGCATACTGCCAAGGCGATAGAAAAAATCCATGCCGGAGTACTCAATGTCTTGCTGACGATACGCCTTTGCACATCACACCTTCAAAGCCACCTTACGGCCCAGGTTGGCGGTATACCTTTGCCGGATAGGCCCAACGGTCTGACTGATAAACTCATCCACCTGTTGCGGCGAGCGGCCAATGTAGCGCCGGGCGTCCATAATGCGGCCGACATCCACCGAGGCGAACGCACTGTCGTCTTTAAGTCGGGCAATCAGGTCGTTTTCTTTCCCATGCTGCTTTACCTGTTGCGCCGCGGCAATACTATGCTGGCGAATGCGCTCGTGCAGGTCTTGCCGGTCGCCGCCAGCCTTTACCGCGGTCATTAATACGTTTTCGGTCACCATAAACGGCAGTTCGGCCGCCAATCGCTGTTCAATCACTTTTTCGTTGACGATCAATCCGCGTACGACCACCAGCAGAATATCGAGAATGGCATCGGCTGTTAAAAACGCCTCCGGAATGGACAGCCGCTTGTTTGATGAATCGTCCAACGTGCGTTCAAACATCTGCTGGCCGGCGGTCATCAGCGGTTGCTGAGCCATACCCATGAGCCAGCGTGCCAGGCCGGTGGCGCGTTCACAAAGCACAGGGTTGCGTTTGTAGGCCATTGCGGAGGAGCCTACCTGCTCGGTTTCGAAGGGTTCGTCTAATTCCTTAAATGCGCTGGCGAGGCGAATATCCAGCGACATTTTTTGCGCCGCAGCCGCAACGCCCGCCAGTGACGCAAGCACCTGCACATCCACCAATCGCGAGTAACTTTGACCCGAAACCGGATGTACGCGATTAAAGCCGAGCTTTTCGGCGACCAGAGCCTCAAGGCGCTTCACCTTTTCATGATCGCCGTCAAAAAGCTCCAAAAATGACGCCTGCGTACCCGTGGTGCCCTTGATGCCCCGCAGCATCAGTGTTTGGCGGCGCAACTCCAAATCGGCCAGCGCCAAAACAAAGTCGTAGCACCACAGCACGGCCCGCTTGCCGAGTGTGCTGGGCTGGGCTGGCTGCAGGTGGGTGTATGACAGCACAGGCAGGTCGCGCCATTTGGCGGCAAACTCACCAAGGGCATCAATCACATTTGCCAGCTTCTGAAGAATGATGTCCAGACCATCGCGCAGCAGCAGCACATCGGTGTTGTCAACAATGTCCATGGAGGTGGCGCCGAGGTGCAGTATGGGCTTGGCCGAGGGCGCGGCCTTCGCAAAAGTATGCAGGTGGGCCATCAGGTCGTGCCGCAAACGCTGCTCCTGCCGGGCGGCTTCGGCATAGTCTATATCATCGAGGTGCTGACGCATTTCCTGCAATTGCTGGTCAAAAACAGGCAGGCCCAGCTCCTTCTGCGACTCGGCGAGAGCCAACCAGATACGCCGCCAGGTTGAAAACTTGCGTTGCGGCGAAAACACCTCGAGCATTTCAGGCGAGGCATTGCGCGTTACCAACGGGTTTTCATAAACTTTGTGATTGGTCTCAACAGGCATTGTGCTTTTCCATCCTGAATAAAACGTTTAAACGCATCAGTCCGAAACTGTTACCCACAGCCGGCGCCGCCCGCCAAAAGCCTGCTGCAGTTTAACGATTAGCCTTCAACGTGGCATATTCAAGCCGCCAGACTAGCGAGCTAATTCACGTCGGAATGGTAACATAAAAACCGTCTGGCGTGAATGACCAGCGTTCTGAATTGCATGCCTGCGCGCGGCGAGAGGGCGACGGGGGTTAACCGCAGGGGACATAGCGCGGGCTATGCCCGCAACGTAGCCGTTCACGGGGTAAAAACCATAGAAATAAAGGTAAATAATCGGATGTTGCCAGCCATCCGAGTAAAAAATGCGCCCAAATCGGTCGCATACGGTCAGGAACCCTCATTTATTGCCTAATTTC
>JAJXZA010000194.1 GCA_021780285.1 Planctomycetota bacterium | reverse complement strand
CAGACGTGCTTGAAAAACTCTACCGCGGCAACGCCAACCGATGGCTCTACGGCCGTGTGCTTAAGCTCGCCGCAACCGCCTGATTTTGCTACACTGATGACATGGAAATAACCGTTAACGGCCAAACCATCAAGCTTGATGAACCCTTGACCATAGCGCAGCTTTTGCAGCGTTTTGGCATTGAGCCGCTGCGCGTCGCCGTCGAAAAAAACCGCGACATTGTGCCGCGCAAAACCTACGCCGAGGCCGCTGTAGCGCCCGGCGACGCCATTGAAATCGTTACCTTTGTTGGTGGAGGATAAACCGCGCCGTCACCAGCGGCCGCATAATACACTACATGAACAACCTTACATCTCTATCACTTAAAATCGGCCCGTATTCCTTGGCATCGCGGCTTATTGTCGGCACCGGCAAATACGCCTCGCTGGAACTGATGCAGCAATGCCACGATGCCAGCGGCAGCAACTGCGTCACTGTGGCGGTGCGCCGCGAACGCCTTGTGGATAAAAACTCCGGCCGCAATATTCTCGATTTTATTGATCCCAAACGCTACATCCTGCTGCCCAACACCGCCGGCTGCTTTAGCGCCGACGAAGTGGTGCGCGTCGCACGACTGGGCCGCGAAATGCTCACCGGCTCCGGCTACCGTGGCGCCGACTGGGTAAAGCTCGAATGCCTTGGCGATACCAAAACCCTCCTGCCCGAACCCATCGGCACGCTCGAAGCGCTCAAAGTGCTTGTTAAAGACGGCTTTCAGGTGTTGGTGTACTGTTCTGATGATGTCATGCTGTGCAAGCGGCTTAAAGAAGCGGGCGCCGCGGCCATTATGCCTGCCGGCTCGCCCATTGGCTCGGGCCAGGGCGTGCTGAACCCCAATGCCATCCGCATCATTCTCGAAGAGCTTAAACAAAGTGATCCGGGCTATCCGGTAATCGTAGATGCCGGCGTCGGCACTGCCAGCGATGCTGCCCTGGCCATGGAACTGGGCATAGACGGCGTGCTGCTTAACACAGCCATCGCCGGCGCCCGCGATCCGGTGGCGATGGCCCACGCCATGCGCCACGCCACCGAAGCAGGCCGGCTGGCATGTGTCGCAGGCCGCATTCCGCGTAAGCTCTACGCCACCGCCAGCAGCCCGTGGGAGGGGCGAGTGACCGCTTGAGAGCGGCAAAGGTGGTGGATGCCCCGTGCCTTTGCACTTCAAAACAACGAGCCACGCGGTTTATGCCGCGTGGTTCCCCCGTCTGGCGTCAGCGGCGACTCGTCGCCCGCATTTCAGGAAACCCTATTCTTCGCCGCCGGCCTGCAAAATGTCGGCCGCACTGATCATCAGCCGCTGCATCAGTCCCGCCCAAATAAGTGTCAGCGCCCCAGCCACGGTTAAAAACAGCCAAAGGTACTCAATGTCTTGCCAGTTGATGGCCCGGCCCAAAGCGTGGCCGCGCTCAATAACCGCATACAGCGCCAGGCCCATAATCAGCGTGAGCGACAGCGTGCCCAGCCCGCGGCAAATGAGTTGCAGACCGCGGTGGTAGGGCACAAATGCGCCGGCCATGGCCACCAGCCCGGTAAGTTCGCCGCTCATGGTGCCGATGCGCAGCGCCAAATGCCCCCAGGCGGACAGCGGCACGCTTACCACCGCGTCAATTTGCCGATTGGTAAGCGTGACAACCGCCGGCAAAAACCACAGCACCGTCACCGCGGCCGCCGCCACAAGCTGCAGGCGCGCAAAGCGTGCGGAGCGCCGCACCGCCGGCCGCACATTGGCTACAGCATCAAGCGAAATAAGTGACAGCAGGGCTACCGAGGAATAACCCACAAATATTTCAAACAGCGGCGCTGCCTGCTGCAGCAGTAGCAGTAGCATCGCCAGCACCGCCAAACCCAGCCACGTCATGATGCGACCCCGGCGCTCGCGCCCCAGCATCGGAATAACAAGCGCCCCAAGCAGCCCCATGATAATTTCAACAAATCGCAGCGACTGACCCAATGGCCCGCTGGCAAGCGCGGCTTGCGCACCGGGTTGGCCCAGACAGGCGGCCACACGTCCGTACAACAGGTAAATGGGCGCTGCCAGCAGCAGGCAGCCAAATACACCCACCAGCGTGCACGACCATTGCAGACGTTTAAAATTGAAGGGCTTAGGCTCCCGGGCCGTTTCGCCCGCAGCTACGCCTTGTTGTTGAGTTGGGTGAGGCCTTTGCGCCTCAGCCTGGCCAGCCAGAGCCTGCGCCGAATGAGCGTCTTGCACATGCGGTGCCTCGCGCCCTGCCGCCGGAGGCGCGACGCCATGCTGCGCCCCGGCAATCAACCCATGATCGCCGGGCACATACCGCGCCACGCCTCGACTGCCATACCGCATTCGGTTCAACTCCGCTGACAATATATTTTCCGCCGCCGCGAGCCGATGAAAACTCCATGCAAAAACTGCAGCCGCCCCGGACGGGCGCCATTGTACCACAGCCCGCCGATGCGCGATGGGGTGCGTGACACGAAATGCCGGGGGTGTTTGCTGGAAAGTGCCCGCGTACATCGGAGCGCAATTTGGCGTAATCCCAGCGGGATAAGTCGGTGGCGGCACATTATAGCTGTGCAGACACCAAGTGCCTTATCGCCCGGAACGGCCGTAGCGGTGTGTGGAAAAGCCCGTAATAAATGCCGATCCACGCGGGGATTATTGGGGGGCTGGCATTTCGTGTCACGCACCCCGCGATGCGCGGGTCTGCCAATTTTTCCGGCGTGGTGCGAAAACCAATTCCTTGGGGGGCGGGCATCTTGCCCGCTTTACGTCATGTCGGGCGAGACGCCCGACCCCCGAGGTTTAAAAGGGTCGGGCGGAGTTTTGGAAATTCGCCGCATTTATTGGCAGACCCCGATGCGCCGCAAAATCCCGCTTGGCTGGCAATTATCACCCCCAATATTTATGATGTTGTGTTTGGGCCGCGGCTGATGTGCCGCGGGCAGGCATAACAGGAATGACGCAATGAAACTGCAGGATGTTATTGAACTTCAGCCGCCGAAGCTTACGCCGGCGGAAAATATGTTTTTGCCGGCGGTGCTCGCCGGCCTTGGCACCACGATTCTGCACCTGTTTAAATCGGTCGGCGGCAAGGTTCGCACGCTGCAATACCCCGAAGAGCGCCGCGAAAATTTACCCGTGCTCCAGGGCGGTATGGATGTGCTGCGCTACCGCGGCGTGCATCGGCTTAACAAAGATGAACAGGGCCGCGTCAAGTGCGTGGCCTGCTACATGTGCGCTACGGCCTGCCCCGCGCATTGCATTCATATTGTGGGCGATGCTGCTCCGCCGGCATGGTCTGACCGTGAAAAATACCCCATCAAATTTGATATTGACGAACTCCGCTGCATTTACTGCGGCATGTGCGAAGAGGCCTGCCCCGTGGATGCCATTGAGCTTACCCAGGAATACGACCTCGTTGGCCTCACCCGCGAAGAAATGGTCTTCGACAAAGAGAAACTCCTCAAAATGTTTGATCAAACCGTGCAGCGCCGTCCGCTGTAATTGCGGCTCAGCCTGTACCGCAGGCATCTTGCCTGCTTGGGGGGGGGGGTACGGCAGTCTGGAAGCCTGCACCACAATATCACCCAGTGCACCACCAGGCACGCCCGCTACACCGCACAAACCTTGAGCACCTCATCGCCATAGTGGTTGATCACCTTGATGGCAATTTTACCCGTGGCGGGCTTATCAAAAGGACGGCTCCTGGTTGAATAAAGGGCCGACCACGCCGCCTCGTCAATTTCGGCCCGCAAGGCCCGCTTGAGTTTGTCGTACGGTTCGCCAGCGCCGGTAAAATAGGCGTGCCGCACAAAAAAGCTCTCCCCGTTGTAATCGGTATCTATAAACCAGCAGGCAATGTCATCCGTGGTGCTGGCGCGTACCTGGCCCGTGGTCGGGTCGTATACATCCAAACCATGGATAGTGACCTGTGACTTGTGGTCTGTGGTCAGAGAAAGCGGAAAGTCTGACTGGCTCAAGCCTTCAAGCGCAGTGAGCGCTTCAATCCGCTGAGCATCCGACCGACCTCTGCTGCCTGCTGCTTCAGCGGCCGCGTCTGCTCCCTGTCGAGCATACCCAGCTTGTCCGCCAGAATCAGCAGTGTTTCCGTCTCCGCCAGCGAGCCGCTCGCTATTCCCAGAAATTGCAGAAACTCCCCCGTCGTGTTGCGCTGGGCTCCCTCTGCGATGTTGGCCGGCACCGACACCGCCGCCCGCCTTACTTGGCTGGTCAGCCCGAATTTCTCTTCCACCGGAAAAAGCGCTGAGGCGCGATATACCGTCTCGGCCAGCGCGATTGATTTCTTCCAGACTTCCAAATCCTGGTAGCTCTTTAACACGCTCATAATTCGCGATCATCCTTCCATTCCTGGCCACCAACCACCGACCGCTGGCCACCTCAACGTCCGGCTCGCCAAATACCATAAACAAATTGCCCGCGCCCGTTTTCTTTAATAGCTCGCCCATGGCAAGGTCCGGATTGATTCGCGTCGGCAGCACCACCAGCTTGCCATACCGTTTGGATTCCTCGCTTACATGCGGGTCAAAGGCAAAGCCGCACACAATCAGCAGATCAAACCCGACGCCCTGCACGGCCTCTTTGGCAGCCTCTTTTATAAGCTCCGGCCCTACCGTACCGTGTTCCGGCCCGATGCATATCGCCGCGCGTTTCTGCTTGCCGTCGGCATCAGTGTATTTGCCCTCACCATGCACCCATTGGCCGGCATAGGGCGCAACCGAATCAAACTTAAGCCGCTCCGCCTTGCGCGTGTTCTGCACGCCTGCCGCCCGCAGGTTATCTAAAATCATCTGGCCAAAATCGTTGGTGCCATAAACTTTGACCACGCGGTTATTCTCATCGGGCACCGTGGCGCGCTTAACCTTTTCGGGCACGCTTAGCGTGCGATGCGGCGAGAGGCTCTCCACGGTAAACGGCCCGCTTACCCGCACCTTTTTATTGTCTTCGTAGGGCTGGTCGTAAAGCGTTTCCATCTCGGCTTTGCGGGCAATTGAATCATCAATTTCTTTCTGCCGGTCGCGCCGGCCCTGCCAATACTGCTGGTGCACCGCCTTGGCGCCCGCAGGCCATCCATCTTCCGCGGCTCGCGGAACTTCCCATTCCTGCCATTTCTGCTTGAGCAGGCCATTGAGCTTTTCGCGCAGCGGCTCCAATTGCTGCTGCCATTTGGCATGGATCACATCAATTTCTTCGTTGTTGGCGATGGCCTTGAGCGTAACGTGCGGCACACGCTTGTATACAAAGCCCTTACGCGGATCGCCCTCGGTTTTGGGTGGCTGGCCACCAACCACCGACCACTTGCCACTGATCTCAGCCTCTTTGGCGACGCCCTCCGGCGAATCAGCCAGAATGTAATAAGGGTACCTCGCCGCCATGATGCGCGTGCGCGCCAAGGCGAGTGCAACGCGGCTGGTATCGGTGGTAATCCACCGCCGGCCCCATTGCTCGGCAACGTATGCCGTAGTGCCGCTGCCGCAGGTGGGATCAAGCACCAGGTCGCCGGGGTCGGTGGTCATGAGGAGGCACCGCTGGATAGCCTTCGCCCCCGTCTGCACCACGTAAATTTTCGGGTCGCCGAATCCCGCGATTGTGGTATCTGTCCAGACGTTGCTCAAGGGGCTCACGGGGAAGTCGTCGAAGAACCGGACGTACCGGAGGGTGTTTCCGGCGGGCTGGAGCCGCTGAGCGGCCGCAAGGACCGATAACCCACGGTGATTTGATTTGAACGTGCCCCTGCCCGGTGCATACCGGGTGCCGCCAAACTCAAAGCTCCGTGTGTCCCCCTCCTGCAGGGGGCGCGAGCTCGTGATATTGTCGAGCGTGTACGGCCGGCCGCCATCACCTCCTTCCGATTTGTAGCGCCTACCCTCGTCATTTTGTCGCCACTCGTAACTGCCCTCGGCGGTCTCAGCCAAATCCTTCTGCAGATAGAGCGGCCTGTACTTCACCCCCTCCTTGCCCCGGGCGTACCAAAGCACGAAGTCGTTTACCTTGTTAAGAAGGTTGCCGCTCGCTCCGGTCGTTGTAACGTAAGCCACTTGACTACAGAAATTCTCCGCCCCAAAAACCTCATCCAGCAGGCATCGCACCAAGTGCACATTCTCATCGCCGATCTGGTGCGTCAGTGAAACCGTTTGTGTCTTGTGAACTGAAAGGAGTTCATCATGGAATGATCCATTAGCCCAAAGTTCCTTATATAGAAAACGCATTTCACCCGCATAGGCATTGCGAATTATTCAAAAATCAGCTTCCCCGTACTGGGCACACCTCCAGAAGGTCCAACGCCCGCCGCTGCAATGCGGTCG